>DASRYX010000471.1:0-24943 GCA_035686985.1 Planctomycetaceae bacterium
CTCTTGGATTATGACCGCCTGACGGACCCTGCCGTAAAAACGGAGATCGATCGCTTAACGGCTGGCTATACCGACAAGCCGCAATTCTTTGTCGACAAGCTGGCCGAAGGCGTCGCCACCATCGCAGCGGCATTTTATCCCAAAGATGTGATCGTGCGGCTCAGCGATTTCAAGACCAACGAATACGCGAATCTGGCCGGTGGGCAACCGTATGAACCGCATGAAGAGAATCCAATGCTCGGTTTTCGCGGAGCATCGCGGTATTACGACCCGCGTTACCGGGACGCCTTTGCACTGGAATGTCGAGCTCTGCTGAAGGTCCGCCGCGAGATGGGGCTGACCAATCTCAAGGTCATGGTTCCGTTTTGCCGCACGGTGGAGGAAGGCCGGCGTGTCGTGGCGGAAATGGCGAAACACGGCCTCATCCGTGGCGAGGACGGACTGGAAATCTATGTGATGTGCGAAATCCCCAGCAATGTGATTCTGGCCGACCAGTTCGCCGAGGTCTTCGACGGATTTTCCATCGGCTCCAATGACCTGACTCAATTGCTGCTGGGCGTCGATCGCGATTCCGAAATCGTGGCCCATCTCTTCGACGAGCGGAATCCGGCTGTGAAGTCGATGATTGCCTCCGTCATTCAGGCCGCCCGGGCAAAAGGCCGCAAGATTGGCATCTGCGGGCAGGCTCCGAGTGATTATCCTGAGTTCGCACAGTTCCTCGTTGAGCAAGGGATTGACAGCATCTCGCTCAACCCGGATTCGCTGGTCCGTACGATTCCAAGGATCGTTGACGCCGAGCAACGTGCCGGCGTGAAATCCGTCTGATGTCCACCAACACTCGACTGAAAAGGATTGACATGCACCGTTCTTCGACGATCCGTTTCCGCTGGCTGATGGCCCTGCTCCTGACTGGCACGGCGGCCCTTCTTCAAGGTAGCAGCACCCAGGCGAAGCCCCCTGCGAAAGAGGACGATCAGTCGCTCAGCGCCTTTATGCGGAAGAAGCTCGATGCGTCTTCCAAGATCCTCGAAGGCATTACGACGGAGGATAAACAACTGGTCATCGAAGGCGCGGATACGCTTTTGACGATGAGCAAAGCGGAAATCTGGAACGTGATTGCCGATGAAGATTATCGTGAATTCAACCACGAATTCCGGGCTTCCGTCCGCAAACTTCGCGCCGCCGCTGAGAAGGAGAATGTGGACAGTCAGACCTTGCAATGGATGGATTCGATGAAGTCGTGCGTCGAGTGCCACAAGTATGTACGGGCCCAGCGCACAGCGGTGAAAAAGTAACCGGTCCCGCTATCCCGGCCGGTGTCATGCACTCCGGCCGAGATGGCGTCGGCGTTATCAGCAGATGCGGGGGAGCGGACTTCCTGCGGGTTCATCCAGCGGCATCATTCGCCCTGCAGCGCGCCGCACGCAGACAGCAACGGGGCGTGCTGGAACAACGCGCCCGATGACGCAGGCATTCTGTGTGACGGGAAACTTGTGCAAGTTAGTCAGCATTTCGTTGACCCGGTCTTCCGGGCAGGCAGCGACGAAGGTTCCTTCACACGCCAGAAACAGCGGATCGAGACCCAGCAGCTCACAGACGGCGCTGACTTCGTTACCAACGGGAAGTTGCTGTTCTTCAAGATCGATCCCTAGACCACAGACCGTCGACCATTCGTGCAACACGGCCGCCACTCCGCCACGCGTGGCATCGCGGGCGGCACGCGGTGTCAGATTCTGACATTGCATGTGATGGAATGCCGGGGCAAGGTTTGCACAATCCGAAAGCGGTGGTGGTTCAAACCCGAGATCCTCACGAGCGCAGAGGATGGCAGCGCCGTGTTGACCGATCGGGCCGCTGACGAGGATCACATCACCCGGTTGTAGCGCGGCCGGACCATCGGGAACCGCGGATTTGAATTCACCAATCCCCGCTGTCGTAATGAAGAGTTGATCGACGGCCCCGCGCGGCACAACCTTCGTATCACCGGTGACAATCAGGACATCAGCCTCTTTGGCCGCCACTTGAATCGAATCGAGAACCCGGTCCAGCGACGTCCATGTCAGCCCTTCTTCGATCATAAGTGACAAGCTCAGCCACCGCGGAGTCGCTCCGCTGACGGCCAGATCGTTGACGGTCCCATAGACAGCCAAACGCCCGATATCGCCGCCGGGAAAAAACAGCGGCGTCACAGTGTAGCTGTCCGTGGTGAAGGCGACTCGTCCTGATGTTGTCAGTACAGCGGCATCTCCGAGCGCCGATAATTCCGGATTGCCAAAACGTGGCAGCAAACGTTCCTGCACAAGACGCCGGGAAAGGCGGCCCCCTTCTCCGTAAGCGAGAGTGACACACTCTGCATCCAGACTTTGCGGCATCGGACAGCTCAGCTCATCGGGCATCAATGCAGTCCTTGTCTCAGCGGAGAGCGGGTCCGCCTGTGTAGCGAAAGTACGCCGCGCAAGCTCCTTCGCTGGAAACCATAGGGGCTCCCTGCGGGAAATCGGGAGTGCAGGCCTGGCCAAACAGCGGGCATGCGCACGGTTTCATCCGCCCGGACAGGACAGCGGCGCAGTGATGATCGGCCCTGCTTTCGGGTGAGCCGGAATGTTTGACAGCGTCGAATCGGCGCTCGGCATCGTACATTTCATATTTCTGTCGGAGAACAAAGCCTCCCTGCGGAATCACGCCAAAACCACGCCAGGCGAGATCGTCAGGAGCGAACACACGCTCCAGCAGCCGCAGCGCAGCAGAGTTACCTTCCCTGCGGACACTGCGGGGATAACAGTTCTCGACGACCGCCCTGCCCTGCTCCAGTTGTTGCACACATCCGAGTAATCCGTCCGCAAGATCCAGCGGTTCGAAGCCGGTGACAGTCACAGGCAACTTAAAGTCCTGTGCCAGTGACTCCAACTCGTGGTATCCGGTGACTGTGCAAACGTGTCCGGCCGCGAGAAACCCCTGGAGACGCCGCCCCGGATCGGCTGCCAAGACGCGCATCGCCGGTTCGACCCGGACGTGATGGGCCAGAACGCTGAAATTGGTCAGTCGTTGATCTTCCGCCTGAAGGACCGCCAGCGCGGTGGAGGGTGCCGTCGTCTCGAACCCGATGGCCAGCAGGACGACCTGTTGATCGGGATGGCGTTGGGCCAGTTGTACCGCCTGGGTCGGACAATAGATCGTGCGAACGGCACCGCCGCGCGCTCGTGTCTGGAGCAGGCTTCCCGATTGTCCGGGGACACGGAGCATGTCGCCGAAGGTCGCGAGGGTGACTTTGTGCGTGAGCGCCAATTCGATCGCACGATCGATGACGGCCGCTGGTGTCACGCAGACGGGACAGCCTGGTCCGTGAATGAGTTCGATGCAATCAGACAGAGCGTTCTCAATGCCGTGCCTCAGTAAGTTGTGCGTCTGTCCTCCGCAAACATCCATGATGGTCCATCGGCGGGTGCAGGCGCGACGAACCTCGTCCAGGCGTGTCCGCAGTTGGACGGGATCACGGTAACGTTCCAAGGATTTCACGGCTGCGTCTCAATGCGGTAGAAATCTTCGGGCGAACGGTCCAACTTGGAAATCGCAATCCCAGCGTGGATCAGGACGTAGTCACCCACGTCCGCATCGGGGACGCACGCCATCGGACATCGCTTGCGAACGCCATCGAAGTCGATCTCTGCCTCGGCCATCAGTTCCGACCGATCAAGCCAGCGCAACACTCGACCGGGTATTCCCAGACACATTGGTTCGTCCCTTGTTTCGGTCAAAAATCGTTCCGACGACACAGCCATCCTGATCGCTCGGGCATTACCTGTTGTTCCTGCAGGTGTGCAGTTGCGATGGCCAACTGCCCTGCGGCCAGACCGCCATCGTTCGGAGGAATCACACCAGGCAACCCCAGCGGCGGTCCGGTTGCGGGCCAGCGTTCCACGAGGAGTTCACAGAGCCGCCGGTTCTGAAAGACACCGCCACCGACAACCCACGGCAATGGAGGGCAGTGAGTGTGCAGCGCCACGATCCAATCAACAATGCCGCGATGAAACCGTTCTGCGATCACGCCAGCCGGTTCGCCTTGATCAAGGTCTCGCAGCAGCACTTGCAGCATCGGCCGCCAGTCGAGTTCCCAAGGCTCCACAGCATCATTGATACGCCAGGAATAGTGGCCTCGTGCCTGTGGGTCGCACGCGGCCTCCAGACGCGCCGCCGGTTCACCAACATAGCCGACCCCTTCGAGGTTCAGTGCGATCCAAGCAATTCCATCAAACAATCGCCCCAGACTGGATGTTCGCGGTGTCAACGAGGAATTTGCGGCGTGCATCATTGCACGGACACGGAACTCGTGCTGCCCCGTGAGACGGGAGAGAGACTTGATGGTCACTTCCGGCATTTGGCTCAACAATGCCAGGGCAACGCGGGAAGGATCGCGTGCGGCGGCATCGCCGCCAGGAAGAGCGAAGCGGCGCACGGCAGCTTTCCGCGTGAAGCCCGACACGGTCGCCTGCAAGACCTCACCGCCCCACAATGTCCCATCGGGTCCATAACCCTGGCCATCCGCCGCAACACCCATGACGGCTCGGTCCAGCCAGCCATGCTCGACCAAGGCGGCGACGATGTGGGCATGGTGATGCCAGATCGGCCGCCATGATGTCACTTCGGGAATCAGCGTGCGGGTAATGTGATCGGGATGCGCGTCCACGGCCCATTCCGGCTGATCAATCTGATAAAGCCGCTGCAGCGAAAGCAGGCTATCGCGCCAGCGCTGTCGCGAGTCAAGGTCATTCAGATCGCCGGCGTGCGGTCCGAGGACTACCTGAGCGCCGTTCGAGAAAGCACAGGCCGACTTCTGATCGCTCCCGAGTGCCACAAGCGGGGGGGCATCCGGAATTGACAGAAGCAACGGTGCAAATCCCCGCGCGGAACGCATCGTGACCATCCGCCCCGCCATGGGACGAACGACACTGTCGTCGACAGGATGAGCAAGCGGACGATTGTGATGCAGCCAGAGATCAGCAATGTCGGCCAAGGCTCTGCGTGATTCGTCTACGTCGGCAACCATCGGCGCACCTTCCAGATTGCCGCTGGTACAAACGAGGGGTTGGCCAACCAGTTCCAGCAAACGTGCATGCATCGCGGTCGTTGGAAGCAGCAGCCCGATGTCATTGAGAAACGGATGAATTCCGTCCGCCAATGTGCCACCCGTGCGGCGTGGGACAACCACAATCGGATTCTGTGGAGAAGTCAGTGCGCGGCGGCTGTCGTCATCCAATAGCGCGAAAGACTCTGCTTCTTCCAAGCTTCGGCACAACACCGCGAACGGCTTCGTCGCGCGGCGTTTGCGCCGTCGTAGTTCGATCACAGTGCGATTCTGCGTGGCCTCCACCAGTAGTTGATAACCGCCGACGCCGCGGAGCGCGACAACTGCGCCTTGCGACAAAGCTCGCGCGGCGATGATGCACGCTTCATCTCCCACGCCTAAACGATTTCCGTGTCGATCTTCGCCCCAGATGTCCGGGCCGCAGTCCTGGCAACCGATCGTCTGGGCATGCCCGCGTCGCCTGCTGGCAGAGTCGTACTCGGCTTGACAGACTTCACACAACACGAACGTCTGCAAAGTCGTTCGCGGACGATCAAATGGCATCGCCGTGATGCTGCTGAAACGTGGCCCGCAATGAACACAGCTGATCAGCGGATAACGGTAGCGGCGATCGCCTTGATCCGGGAACTCAGCCAGGCATTCCGAACAGATGGCCACGTCGGGAGGGACGGGAACAGCGGGAATGCCGCTGCTGGAAGAATCATCAATGTGAAAGGGGAACAATGCCTCGCATCGCGCGGGCTGACAATCAATCTCCGCTTGCGCCAATGCCATGTGGGCAGCACGAATCAGACTGTCGACTTTCGCCGCGGATTCCTCAACACGGCCCAACTCCAATTGAACTCCGCGTGATGTGTTGCGAACTTTGCCGGTCCATTGCCGCTGACTCGCCAGGCGCGCCAAGGCGGGCCGTACGCCCTGCCCCTGCACAAATCCGTGGATCGTGATGTTATAGCCAGTCATGCAGATGCTGTTTCTTCGAGGAGAATTCGACGCTGTTCCTGCAAATAATTGCGCCATTCGTCCATGCCGAACCCGGAGAGTGCGCACATTGAAAAGAACGACAGCACCGGCTGGACAAGTCGCGCATCGGTTTGGAATCGCGACACGTCAAAAGGGACATGCGGCAACAAGTCGAACTTGGTGACGACACACGCCTGGCTGGTTCGAAATGCTTTCGGGTACTTGCCCGGCTTGTCGTCACCCTCGGTGACACTCAGCGCCACAACGCGCAGATGCTCGCCAAGATCATGCGACGCCGGACAAACCAGATTCCCCACGTTTTCGATGAACAGAATTTCGATCCCTTCGAGGTCGAGTGCAGCCAATCCCCGCTGCACAAGTGCAAGCTCCAGATGGCACGCGCCGCCCGTGGTGAGTTGCTTGACCGGCATGAACGGTGCGAGTCGTTCCGCATCACGGTCCGTGGCGATGTCTCCGACCAGGACGGCCAACCGCCCGGGCGTCGGCCACGCTGTGGCGGTGGCCTGCAGCAAGGTCGTCTTCCCCGCGCCGGGTGAAGAGATCAGGTTGACACACAAAATGCCCCGACGGGTCAACTCATTACGAAAACCCGCTGCTGCGGCGCGGCGTTCGGCCTGCAGGTCGCGATCCACCGGAACCGTAATAACACTCATGACTCCGTCTCCGCAGAAAGTCTGAGCAACATCAGATTCTCTCCTTGCACAATCCGCACATGTTCATTAGTGCAAGCCGGGCATTCAAAGCGAAATCCCTCCACCTCAAACTGCAATCGGCACGCCTCGCATTCGGCCCGAAGTTCGACACTCTCGATCAGGAGTTCGGCAGCAGCACCGAACCATCGCTGGCTTCGTTCTTCGAACGCGGTCTTCAGCAACACCGGCTCAACGCCGCTGAAGGTCCCGAGTTGGATTGTCACGGTCCGAATCCGTTTCAACCGCCGTTCGTCTCGAACCGCTGTGACTTGCCGCAGAAGAGCCTCCGCCAAGCTGGTTTCATGCATGATGCCACTCACTCCAAAGGTGATCTGCAAGCTGTGCGGCGGCGATTATAACTGCCCTTGAGGGCTCGCTCAGAGGGCGAAAGTCGCGCCCATTGATAATCCAAATTGCGACGGTGGAAGGAATGGCACCCAAATGGAGGCTTAACGACAGCGCATCTCCGAGCGACACGTCATGCGTCCCACCACGACATACAGGAAGCGATTGTGCAGGCCATGTGCAGACATCGATAATTCCCGCAGCAGCATCCGAGCGGCCCGCATCACAGACCAGCAGCGGTCGCTGAGGACTGCCGAGGTGGCAAAGTTCGGTGGGAGATTGGACGATCCTTGCATCGGCTTTCGAAACACCAAGCTCGTGCAACCTTTCAATGACCAGCCAACCGGCCCGGTCATCGCCGTGCGGGCTGCCGACCCCGACCGCGAGCGGATGCGACATCAGGCGTCCTCCCAGCGCACCTGCAGAAAATGTGTCGCACAGCTGATGCAAGGATCGTAACTGCGAACCAGCCGCTCCGCATCGACGGCTAACGTTTCCCGCAATGTCCCCGCTGTTAGTTGCTGATGTAATCTTGCCCGCAGGTCCGCTTCGATCTGCGTCTGATTTTGTGAGGTGGGCGGGACAATCACCGCCCGGACAATCTTTCCGCGCGCGTCGATTTCATATTCATGAAACAGCGTCCCGCGCGGAGCTTCCGTCGCCGCGCGGCCGACCGACAACTCGGGCTGATACGCATGGCGACACGGTCCGCTGAAGTCGAGCGAAAGCAAAATGCGGAGAGCGTCTTCATAAGCGTGGACGACTTCCAGACAACGAGCGATGGCCGCACGAAACGGGTTGCGACACGGGACCGAAAAGCCGATTTCAGTGGCCAGGCGTCGCGCCTGCGGAAGCAGGTGCTCGAAGTTGAGATTGATCCGCGACAACGGTCCCAGAAGATACGGAGAATGATCGGGCGTTCGCCCCCCCTGCAAGGCCGTCGAGTGCGCGACCTGTCGTTCCACAAAATGTCGTCGATACTCTTTCACGGCGATCGACGGATGCCGACTGGACGCAATCTCTCCCTCGTTCATCGCATACTCGCCGGTGAGGGACAGCGCGACAAATTCCGCATCAGACTGGAAATCGGGATAGGCAAACCCGGCAACCCACCGTGTGGCTTCACAGGCGGCTTGAAGCCCCCACTCGAAATCGGGAATGAGTCGGCGCAGTTCGTCACGGGGCGGCCAGCGATGAAAGCCACCGACCGCGACGTTCACCGGATGGATTGCCCTTCCCCCGATGGCTGCCACGAGCTCGTTGCCATGTTTTTTCAATCGTAACCCGCGTCGCATCTCGTCCGGAAAACGTCGGGCCAGTTCCATACCGCTGGCAGCATCGAAGAAATCCGGTGCATGCAAAAGATGAACGTGCAGCGCATGGCTCTCGATCCATTCGCCGCAATAGAGTAACCGTCGCAAGTGCCGGATCTGAGGCGAGACGATCACACCGAGCGCATTTTCTAACGCATGGATGGAAGACATCTGATAAGCTACCGGACAGATACCACAGATCCGCGCGGTAATATCCGGCGCGTCTTCCAATGGGCGGCCCTGCAGCAAAGTCTCGAACAATCGCGGGGGTTCATAGATCCGGAGTTGCACGTCATCGAGCTGACCATTGCGCAACCGGATCGTCAGCGCTCCCTCGCCCTCCACTCGCGTGAGAATCGGAACTTCGATTGTTTCCTCATCGCTCATGCGGGAGTCCAGGGTTCTTTTGCCAAGTCATCGCACGCGGCGCGGAACGTCGGTGCCGTCGCGTTGAAGTTACGGAGCAGGGGAATCAGCTCCTCATTCGAATGCCCGTGTCGTCGGCATTCGTGGAGTAACGCGGATGGATTGGCGCCGGGAACAGGCCCGAAGCAACCATAGCAGCCGCGATTGTAAGTGGGACAAAGCGCTTCACACCCGGCTTGTGTGATCGGTCCCAGACAGGCCATTCCCTGTGCGACCATCACGCAGACCGTTCCGCGGCGTTTGCAGTCCAGGCAGACGGCATGCGTCGGGATGTGCGGTCGTCGACCCGCGGCAAACGATGTCAGGACTTCGATCAACTGGCGGACATTGATCGGACACCCATGCAGTTCGTAGTCGACCAGCACATGAGCCGCGATGGGCGTTGAAGACGCGAGCGTGTGGATGTACTCCGGCGAAGGATAGATCGACTGGACCCATGCCTGGCTGTCACCCCACGCGCGCAGCGCCTGGATTCCCCCGGCTGTCGCGCAGGCGCCAACCGTAATCAGAACGCGCGAATCAGCACGCACGCGCCGAATACGTCCAGCATCCTCTGCGGTGGTAATCGATCCTTCAACGATCGCGATATCGTACGGCCCCGGATGCAGGACGCTGCTCGCCTCCGCAAAATGGACGAATTCGAAGTTCGCGCAGAGTGCCAGCAGTTCATCTTCAGCATCCAGCAACGACAGTTGACAGCCATCGCAGGAGGCAAACTTCAGCACGGCGACACGCGGCTTGCGGGGCATCACAACGCCTCTACGGAAAGTAGATGCCGGACGCGATCATATCGCAATACGGGACCATCCTTGCAGATGAACTCGGGCCCTAACTGGCAATGGCCGCAGAGTCCCACCGCACATTGCATGTTTCGTTCCAGCGAGACCCAGACTCGTTCGGAAACAATTCCCCGCTTGGCCGCCGCGAGAGCCGTATACCGAATCATGATTTCCGGGCCGCACACGGCGACAGCCGTCGTCGCCGGGTTTGGCAGTTCCAGACGTTCCAGCAGTGAAGTGACAACACCCTGGTTCCCAGTCCAACCCGCGGAGGCACGGTCGACGATGGTCAGCACGCTTAATCCCTGGGACTGCCAGGTCGGAAACTCCGCGGTGTAGAGGAGCGACCGCGGCCCGCGAGCACCATAGATCAGCGTCAGGCAGCCGAACTCGTCGCGACGCTGGAGAAGTTCATAGATTGCCGGACGCAGAGGTGGCAGACCGATTCCTCCTGCAACAAGCACCACATCCATGCCTTGCCATTGATCAATCGGCCAGCCCGTACCAAAGGGACCGCGGACGCCAAGCTGGCTTCCGAGTGGCATCCCGGCAAGAGTCTGGGTAACGCGGCCCGCAACGCGCACGGTGTGTTTCCACACGTCCGGGGCGCGACAGTCACCGCATAGCGAGATCGCGGACTCCCCCACGCCCGGGAGGTACAACATGTTGAATTGACCGGGTCGAAACTGGTAGGCATCACCGCCCGCCTGCTCGGTAAAGGCAAGATCATACGTCGCAACGCCGTCGATCTCGGGACGGATGCCGACAATCCGCATCGCGTGAGTTTCCCAAGCCGAGACCGCCGGTTTCATAGGGCGGGCTCCCGCAACGCGGCGACTTCTTCGGTGATGTCAATTCCGACCGGACACCACGTAATGCACCGGCCGCATCCTACGCAGCCGGAGGTCCCGAACTGTTCGTGCCAGGTCGAGAGCTTGTGCGTCAGCCACTGACGGTACCGGGCCGCGATCTCATTCCGCACGGGCCGCCCGTTCAGCGACGAAAACTCTTCATGAAAGCACGAATCCCACTGCCGTTGCCGTTCGATACGGCCCGTATTCAAGTCAGGAACTTCTTCCACTGAGGAACAGAAGCACGTGGGGCAAACCATTGTGCAATTGGTACACGACAAACAACGCTCACCAACGTCTTTCCATCGCGGATGCTGCAGATTGGCCATGAGCAGCTGGGGCAGCCCATCCGTATTCATCCGCTTGGATTGTTGATCCGTCGCCCGCTGTCGGGCCGCCACACCTGCGCTTCGTTCTGCTTCGGTGGCCGGCCGGACATCACAATCGGCCATCGTTGATCGGCCACGTTCTGAGCCGATTTCGATCACAAACCCGTTCTCTAATTCCGTCAGTGCCAGGTCAAAACCCTCCGTGCAGCGCGGGCCCGCATTCATCGAGGCGCAAAAACAGTTTGTCCCCGCCAGCGTGCAGTTCACGGCCAGAATGAACGCCGGCTTGCGACGTCGTTGATAGGCTGCATCAACATACCCTCCTTCGAGGAACACACGGTCCTGCACGCGAATGGCGGCGATCTCACACGCCCGCACTCCGAGAAATGCATAAGTCGGCGGATCATCCCGCGGTCTCTCGAACTGCCAACCCGCTTGCAATGGGACGACAGCCGCGACCGCCAGCCGAGGAGGAAAGAGATACTTTTTCCAGGAGTGGGGACCAACGACATAGTCGAAGTAGGTGTCGCGGCCGGTTTGTTCGATGCGGTACTGTCCTGGTGCTTGCCGGTCGGTCCAACCACGGGGTAATTGTTCGATCCCTCCAATCTCGCCATAGACAATCGCGGCTTGGTCTACCATCGGCCCGACGATGGTATAGCCCGTCCGTCGAAGCGCATCGATGACTTGTTGCAGACCGGCTTTCGGCCCCAACCATAAGGCAGCGTTATCAATCGGATCCGCAGACATCAATAGCCCTGTGCCGACGAGTGAGAGAATCGACTGAGTTCGCCCATATCATGTCAGCAAAGGTCCGGGGCGCTGGACGCTCGGGGTTCATGTCCGCGGAAAAGATCGAGCAGTTGCAACCGCGTTGACAACAATCTCTCCGAGAGCGTGATGACGATTTGACGCATGACATAATACCCGAGTTCATGGTCCTCGGTGCAGGCATCGCGAAGGCGTGTACCATTGAAGGCCAGAGCTTGCGTTGGCTCAAGGGCCATCGCCGTTGCGGTCATGGTCTGTGCGCCTGTCAGAGGAGACCAACCAACAAGATCGCCGGGGCCAACAGTCAGGAGCGCGGTCCGGCCGCGATCGGGCACGAGCATATCCAGCCGAACGTGGCCGCAAAGCAGGAGATAAATGTTTTCGTGCTCATGGCCCTCTTGGAATAACAGAGCGCCCGGTGGCCAATGTCTGCGCGTGGCGATCGCTTCCAATTGAACACGTTGTCGTTCCGGAAGGGACTCCAGGAAGCGGTGAGACGATGTGCTGCCGGTTGGCATGGCATAATCCTGGGAACTCCCGCCTGACGCCCCCGTCAGGACTGACTGCCGGTGGTCATGGGGGCGACTTGCAGGCCCTGAAGATGGTGCTCTGTTCCGGGCCTCATCGTCAAGACGGGGCATGGCGAATGTCGCAAAACATATTCGGCAACACTTCCCATGACCAGCCGATTGATCCCGGAACGCCCGTGCGTTTCCATGACGATCAAATCGGCGTTGCGATCGTTGGCGAGGGCGACGATGGAGGGCCCAGGGCTTCCCCCCAAGACATGCGTTTCGACGGTCAGGTCGGTGATGTCCGCCGCCAGCGCTTCCAGATCACGGCGCATCCCCGCAATGAGACCTGGGTATTCCGTTGCTGGGAGAAACGGTTCCGCGGTCGCCGGAGGTGGCGGCGCGGCCGCGACGAGAATCAGGCATGCGCCATGGTCGAGTGCCAGCGATCGAGCCACGCTGAGCGCCCGTTGGGAATCTTCCGAGAAATCAACCGGCACGAGGATTTTCAAGAGGCGAAACATTCGTTGTCTTTCTGTGGGCGTGGCTGTAATCCGGTGCCAGCGAGGATCATCCCGCTCCGCACCGGCGTCCCTTTGACGGGCTGAAATCCGATGGCGAAGAATCAGCCTTTAACGGGAATCTTCCGTCCCCTGCCCTCTTCTGTCTTGGGCAGCGTCACTTCGAGCACGCCCTGCTTGTATGCCGCGGCAACCTTGGCGGCATCGACGTAGGATGGAATCGTCATCGCATGATAAAACTCAGCGGCGGTGAACGCTTCCTTGCCCTTTTCCTTCTTCTCCGTTGACCGTTGGGCGCGCATCACCAGTTGATCACCCCGCAGATCGATATGGAAATCTTTCGGCTCGAATCCGGGTGCCTCGGCCTTGATCACGTAGGCTTCCGGTTGATCCTCAACATCGAACGCCCACCGCGCATCCGACCGTTCCGCACTCCACAACGCGGGAACCTCCGAAAAGAACTTACCCCACAGGTCGTCAAATTCCTGTCGCATCCGCTTGAGTGACGGAAAACCCATCGACTGCCAGGGATCGCGGGATAAGCTCGTCTGTTCCTTGGTGTCTTCCTTCGTCGTGGCCTTTGTTTGAGCAACATCAGTCGTCATGATCGGTCTCCAGAAATGAATTGCGGACGCGATGTGTCCGCAGACACTCTCGGCGAAAAGTGCTGCAGCTGCCGGAGAGGGTCCGCTCGTCTCCGGGTTTTGATTTCGATTTGTCAACGTGGGCCAAGGGTCTCTGAGATTTATGCCTGCCACGACGTCAACTCGCCCCCTTTACCCAAGGCGTTTGCGTCCACGCAAACTGCGACGGCTTCCGAACGTAAAATCGTCATCTCATCCGGTGCTTCGATGCCGAGACGAACACGGTTACCGCGAACCGACAACACGGTGATCCGAACTTCATTCCCAACGACAATTTGCTCTTCCGCTTTCCGTGACAGAACCAACATCGCCGTTCCTCCCTGACCAGCGGCGGCCGGTCGTGTGGGCCCTCCCCTCACGAACCGACCACAAAGAAACCGTTTATTTCCTGCCGACGGGCACCGTTGTGGTCCCGCCGGAACTCCATAAGTGCCTGCCGGCGTGGACTGCGCGAATCGCTTGCAATAAGTCTTCGCGGTCTTGCCCTTTGAGAATCAGTCCCCGCGCTCCGAGTTCGCGGCACCGATTGGCTGTTTTCGTCCCTTCGTCGATCGTGTGCATCAGAACCACTGGCAGATTCATACCGGCGTCCGAAACCGACTGTAAGAAATCAAATCCATCAGCTCGCGGCATACGAACGTCAACGAGCGCAACGTCCACTGAATGCTGTGAAAGCAACTCGAAGGCTACCCGGCCATCGGCAGCCTCAGCCACCACGGAAATGTCAGTTCCTTCAAATGTCAGCCGCAATCCTTCGCGGATTACAGCTTGATCGTCCACAATCAGAAGTCGTATTCCGCCGGCCATCTGCACTCGTCTGCTCGTGTGGTCTCTATCAACATGAAAGATCATGTCGCAAGCGGTGTGGAAGTACGATCAGAGAACCCACCGTTCCGACTTGGTGGATTTCACCATGCACACTGTCACCAGATATCAGAGGCCCGCGCTATGACACCGCGTCTCCGTTGAAGTCTTGTCTAGAAGCGATTTCATCAGGGTTTGAGCCGGTATAGCAGCGGTGGAGGCACGCGAGTTGGGCGCAGGCGATAAAGAGTCGGGGATAGCGCTCGAAGCGGTTGATCAGGTTGCGGTCGTTTCCCAGCCAGGCGGTGATTCGCTCCACTTTCCATCGCTGGCGATACGTTTTAGGACGCGCCCGTATTGTGCATGATGCTGCTTTCAGCGGCCTTTGCGGTGCAGATCAGCTGGAGGCCGTCGTTGGCGAGTCGATCGCGCAGCGGGTCGCTGTCGACAGCGCGATCGTAGATTAGTCGAGGAGCGTGCTCACCCGGGCATGGTTGTCGAGCAGCGGTTCGATCAGGCGCAGTTCGGCCGGACTGGCGCTGTGAAGGTCCAGACCCAGCAGCAGGCCTTGACCGTCGATGAGCAGCATCAGCTTGCTGCCTTTCCCATGGACCAACGATTCCCGCCGCTCATCATCGAGTACGACTGCCGCGGTAAGCGTGAGCAGCGGACCTTTACCGACGGATTCAAATCGTGACGGCTCTATGTCGCCATGTCGAAAGCGGGCAGGAATCTCTTGATCCACAAGGAACAGGAGCCAAAAGGATGAAGCATGCAGCCATCTATCTCCACGTCTCGACAACGAGCCAAGACACCAGTCCCAAGAATCCGATTTGAAGCGATGGGCAGACGCCCAAGCCGAGCCGATCCAGTTCTATCGAGACAAGGCCAGTGGCAAGAACATGGAACGGCCGGGCTGGGCCAAGCTGGAGGCAGCCCGGTGGTGCTATGGATTCAACGCACTTTAATTCTCTCGACAATAGCAGGCTGAGACAGAAAGGGTTTCTATCGTGATTAAAAACTTGCCCAACCCGCGATGCTGTAACACGGACGATGTTCGTCATCTGTGTGACAACTGCGCCGCCGCGTACAACGCCTCGCATCAACAACCGGGTTCAACTCGAAACTTCGCTGCCAATGCGTCGGACGATGACGAGTTCGACGATGATTTCGATGACGACGACGAAGATCTGGACGAAGAATTTGACGAAGAAATGGAGGAACTGTCGGAGAACTTCCGCGACTCCGAAGGTTACTTGCCCGCCCCGGAACCTTTGGTCGGTTCGGTCGAGAACTCGCACTTCGTCACCCGTCTACGCCATCGCATCTTGACCCTCCCAGCACGGCGACGGCGTAACGATGACGACAAGCTCCCGTTACCGGACACGATGGGGGACATTCTGGCGATGAATGCCGCCGAGTGTCGGTCCGCGCCACAACAGGAGCGGAACTCAGCCCCTACACCGGTTTCCAATGACGGAGCGTGGATGCCGCCAATGTTCTGACGCGATTAGAGGGGCCGCAGTTCTCCTTCCCTGCGGAGCGGTTTAATCTCCACCGCTGGTCACTCCAAGGAATGACGAGACCTTCGGAGTGCCTCCCTTTTTTCTCAACCCGACACTTTGGACCGGGGGAATTTTCGGGTGCGCGGGGGTCTAGAAAGGGGTCTAAAGAAAAAGACCCCGCAGGGGGGTCTTTTTGACTTTCCGTAAATCCTTGCCATTTCTGGCCTTAGGTAGTCGGGATGGCGGGATTTGAACCCACGACCTCTACGTCCCGAACGTAGCGCTCTAGCCAAGCTGAGCTACATCCCGTTGGTCGGCGGGCGATTCGGGGAAGCCTGCCGACGGTGCGGATTCTAGGAACTTCTCCGATGGGGGTCAACTGCGGCGCTATTCGCTTTGCAGAGATTGGCAGATCGCGTGGGAAATTCGGGCTCTTCGCAGCTACGGACCGGGTTCGCGTGATATGCTCATCGCCGCATTAATGGGCGTTGATGGATCCAGTGCGGATCGGATGCAGTTTGCGGGGAAGCATGATGATTCGAGCGAAATTGTGCATCAGCGTTGCGCTCTCAATGCTGCTACCGTGCTCTTTATCAGTCGCTGCGGAGCCGGTGCGACTGCCGCGGGATCAGTTGCTGGTCTATCGCCAGGGTGACGCTCCGCTCATGCCGGTGACGACCGTTGCGGATTGGCGGCACCGCCGGGCGGAAATCGTCCGCGGAATGACGAGTGTCATGGGCGCGCTGCCCGGGCAAGAGAAGCGATGCGATCTGGATGTCCGCGTCGAAGAGGAGGTTGACGCGGGCAGCTACGTTCGTCGCCGGATCACGTATGCATCTGAACCGGGCGGGCGCGTGCCGGCGTACCTGTGCATTCCGAAGACGGCGTTGAACCGCACGGACCGCACGACACCGGCGGTGCTCTGTCTGCATCCGACCGACAACGTCACGGGCTACGGCGTGGTCGTTGGCGTGGGCGGCAAACCGAATCGGCAATATGCGAGTGAACTCGCCGAGCGGGGGTACGTCACACTGTCGCCGAGTTATCCGCTGCTGGCGAATTATCAGCCGAATCTCGCCGCTCTCGGCTGGCAGAGCGGGACGCTGAAGGCAGTCTGGGATAACATCCGTGGACTGGACGTGCTCGACGCATTGCCGTTTGTGAAGGCGGGCCGGTACGCGGCGATTGGGCACTCCCTCGGCGGTCATAACGCGGTTTACACCGCCGTGTTTGACGAACGCCTCCAGGCGGTGATCTCCAGCTGCGGGCTGGATTCGTACCTCGATTACTACAACGGCCAGGAGAAGAACTGGTTCCCCGAAAAGGGTTGGTGCCAGACGCGGTATATGTTGAAGATGGCGGAGTACCGCGGCCGGCTGGAACAGATTCCGTTCGATTTCCATGAGATGGTCGGAGCGCTTGCACCGCGTCATGTGCTGATCATCGCGCCGTTGCGGGACAGCAATTTTCGTCACGACAGCGTGGACCGCGTCGCTGCCGCCGCCAAGCCGGTGTTCGCGTTGTATGGCCAAGCGGAACGGCTGCAGGTGCTGCATCCGGATTGCGATCACGACTTCCCGCAGGAGATGCGCGAGGCCGCATATCGTCTCATCGATAAGACGATCAAGGACTGAGCGACAGCGTCACCACAGCGGCGGTCCCCAGACGGCGTTGTCGATCAGTCGCGTGGCTCCGACACGGGCGGCGACGAGTGCCACCATTTGCGGTTGCGATGCTTCGAGTTCAACAAGCGTCCACGGGTCAACGACGACGGCGTAATCGAGCTGAACCCCCTGTGTCGTCTCGATCAGATCCTGCATTCCTTCGACAATCGCCTGCGGTGTGACACCCTGCGCGGCCTGTTCCGCCCCCTGACGTAGTGCCCGTGACAGACACAACCCCGCGTCGCGTTCTGACGGTGACAAATAAGCATTGCGGCTGCTGAGCGCCAGCCCGTCCGCATCGCGCGTGGTGGGACACGTGACGATCTCCAGCGGCATGTTCAAATCGCGCACCATTGTGCGGATAATCAGCTGCTGCTGGTAATCTTTCTGACCGAAGAACGCCTGGTCCGGAGTGACGATGCCAAACAGCTTGGCCACAACGGTAGTGACGCCGTGGAAGTGCGTCGGGCGGATGGCACCTTCCAGCAACGATGACAAGCCCTCGACGCTGACCGTCGTCACCGCACCGCGCGGGTACATTTCGTCGACGGTCGGATAGAACACGAGGTCGACACCGACACTGCGACAGAGTTCGAGATCGCGTTCTTTGGGTCGCGGATAACGATTCAGGTCTTCATGCGGCCCGAACTGCGTTGGGTTCACGAAGATGCTGGTCACGACGTAATCGCAGGTCCGCCGGGCGGCCCGCATCAGGTCGAGATGTCCCTCGTGCAGGGCCCCCATCGTCGGCATAAAGCCGACACGTTTGCCGGATCGCCGGACGGTCCCCACGGCAGCACGGACGCCAGCGATCTGTTCGACCACATCCATCGCCGGTCCTTTGCACAACCTTACTGCGGAAAGGCGTAGCTTGAGTTCTTGGCGTCGAAGTCGACATCCGTCAGCCCGACGTTCGTCTTGACTGACATATACGTGTACTCTTCGACCAGCGGAGCCTGCTTCTCTCCATTCTTAGGGAAAGCATACTGCTCCACCCGAATCGCGAGACCGCTCTGCTTGTCGATATACAGCAATGTCTTCTGGAACTTGAACTGCTTGCGCGGCTGCGGATGCGAGCTCTCAATCACGCGACAGGAGACTTCCTTGCCGAGCGTCGCATTGGGGAAGTACCGCACGTTCGTCTCGCCGTATTGCCCTTCGGCTTCCCATTGCGTGATGATGCGGTCGAGCATGTTCCGCAGACCGATCATGGTGATGGGGTAATGATTGTCTTCCATCGCCTGATCGCTATCGGGTGCGAGCGAGACGGTGCCGCCGATGATCGCCCGCACGCCGGTATCGTGAGCCAGCAGCAGATTCTTGTTGGCTCCGGCGACATAGATCACCTCGCGGCCTTCATACGGTTTGCCGAACAACATGTAGACGCTGAAGGGTTCCTCGCGGAACTTCATCGTCATGGTCGCTTTTTTCAATTGAGCCCCAAACATCTCCTGCTTGGTAAAAACTGCCGTGTAATCTTGGACGCCGGCGAGAACATCACGGGCCTTGTAGGCCTGTTCCAATGCCGGTGCCAAGGGGTGTTGCGGGTCGATGGAAGCCGGCTGACGGTCTTTACCATCCTGCGCAAAGCCTGCAGAGCCCAGACCCATCAATGTGCAGAAAAGTGCGACACTCAAGAGGAAACGGCGGTGCGCCGGCGAGAAAAGGTCGCGAGTCATGATTCGGTCATCCTCCGTGCGCAACTGAGAATCCATCAACAGGCCGCCGTGTTCGCTGACGGCGGCCGGAAATAACACCCTACCGCGATCCCCGTCGAAGAGCAATTCTCATTCCACCCATTATCGGCATGGCTGCAGCCGCTGCGGAGAGCCGTTTCGGCGGACATTGCCGATCTCGCACCGCCAGCCCCCCGCTTTCAGTCTGGCATCCGTCTGCCTTCGCAATCCCCTGCCCTTCCCTCTTGCCGGTCCGGGCCGCGTGGGTTATCAGCCGTTCGGAATTTTCTCGTCGAGCAGACACAGGTCGAACCACGATGGTGACGAAACTCAAGCAACTGGCCACGCGCGGCGTGGATCTGTCCCTCATCCTCGGAGCGGCGGGGACGGTGGCCTTTTACGCCGTGATCCTGCAGCCGTCGATGCACGGCACCCTGCTGCACCGGTACACAACCGAAGCCCCGGTCGACTACGTCATCGTGGCGATGTTCATCTGGGGCGTCATCGACCTCCTGATGAAGACCGGCAGCTTCCCACGGGAAATGCTCGCCCTGCGGGAAAGCTGGCTGCCGGGTCGCAGTGGCCGCGAGCCACTGGCCCGGGCCGAGGAACTGCTGCAGACTGTGCGGCAGCGGCCGCGGTGGCTGGCGGAATCCCGGATCGGGCAACGTCTCATCGCCGCGCTCGATTACGTCGTGGAAAATCGCTCGGTCGAGGAGTACCGCGACCACCTGCAATATCTTTCTTCGCAGGGCCAGGACGACACCTACGCTCGGTACACCCTGGCGCGGTTCGTGATTGCCGTCACGCCGATTCTCGGCTTCCTCGGCACGGTGGTGCACTTCGGCACCGCACTCAGCGGAATCTCGTTCGACGATATGGCGAACCGCCTCCCGGAAGTCGTTTCCGAAATGGGATCGGCCTTCAACACCACCACCGTGGCGCTCGCGGCAGCGATGGCGATGATGTTCGGCCTGTTCCTCTGCGAACGGCTGGAACATGGAATTGACGCCGCGATTGATCGCTATATTGATCGCGAACTGCAACATCGGTTCGAGATCCAGCACGAGAATCTCACCCCGTTTCTCAAAGTCCTGCAGAGTGCTAACGAAGCCTCGCTGCAAGTGTTCGCCGTGACCTTGGACCGGCAAGTCGCCGCGTGGAACGAATCCTTCGCGACTCTCATGCAGCAGTTTGATAACCGCCAGCAGCAGGACGCGGCGGCGTGGACCACGGCGCTGGAATCGCTGGAAAACCGCCACGAAACGCTGGAAGGTCGCAGCGATCAACGCCACAGCCAATTGCTCACGCAGATTGAATCGCGGCAGAGCCAGCAGCTGGCGGTGATTCAACGCACGCTGGAAAGCATCGCCGGTCTGCGCGACGACTTCCGCGACGTCGGCAAGACGTTCCACTCGCTCACCGAAGGTGAAGGCAAGCTCGTCGAACTGCAGCACGTGTTGACCGAAAACATTCGACTGCTGCACGAGACCCAGCAATTCGACGAAGCGCTGCACGGTCTGACCGCCGCGATCCATCTGCTCACGAAGCGTCACCGCTTCGGCGGCAATCAGGAATCGATCGCCGCGTGAGAATGATCTATTGGAGTGCCACGGCTCTGTAAGCCGTGTCCTGAGATCGAGCCAGAGCGTATCATCACACGGCCGCCACGGCCGTGGCACACCGGAACCGCACCTGTCCGGCGCTTTCGCTTCCGCGTCCGTCACGGCATAATAGCCGCGAGTACGGAGACGTCCCGCAATGCCGCAGGCCGCGTGCGCCTGCCCCGGGATTGCGTCAAGTGACTGGAGTCAACTTCATGTGGACGCGTCGAGAGATGCTCGCTGCGTCGACCGCAGCGGCGGCGACAGCAGTGGTAGGAGCAACAGCCATGGCCGAAGAAAAATTGCCGCGCGTGTTTTTTGACATGAGCATCGGCGGGAAAAAAGCCGGTCGGATCGTCATGGAACTGCGGTCCGATGTTGTGCCGAAAACCGCGGAAAACTTCCGCGCCCTGTGCACCGGTGAAAAAGGGTTCGGTTACAAGGGCTCCAGCTTTCACCGCGTGATTCCTGACTTCATGTGCCAGGGTGGTGACTTCACCAACCACAACGGGACCGGCGGGAAGTCGATCTACGGCGCGAAGTTCGCCGATGAAAACTTCAAGCTGAAGCATGAAGGTCCGGGCATCCTCAGCATGGCGAATGCCGGCCCGGGAACCAACGGCTCGCAGTTCTTCCTCTGCACGATCAAGACCGACTGGCTCGACGGCAAGCACGTCGTCTTCGGCAAAGTCGTCGAAGGCATGGACGTGGTCAAGGCGATCGAAGCCGTGGGCTCCCGCAGCGGCGCGACCTCGCAGAAGGTCGTCATCGAAGACTGCGGCGAAGTGAAGTAATTCACGGATTACTGAATGCAAACACGAAGCCCGGCATCTGTTCAGGATGCCGGGCTTCTGCATTCAAGCAATCTCGCAGCTTGAGGATGCAGTCAGGATTAAGTCTAAAGCGTTTCCATACGACGATTTTCTCCTGCTCGTCGTTCCTCGAATTTTCAATTAGTCCTCGCTGTGTCCGCACGGCATTGGAACAAATCCGGGACAAAGGCTGTGGTGGGGTTGGTCAGCTCTGTTTCTGGCGTGCTATCGGCTTAATTGCCAGCTCTGTTCAACACCGGACGAACCCAAATGCACTGGTCGCATGCACGCCGAACTCGATGGTCTGCATAGTGACTACCCATCCCAATTTGGCGATCACCGACGGCGACTTCGCGGCACCGCCTGTTCACGTTTCTCAACGCGGTTCCAAGAGAGTATCGCGGACCAGGTTCGCGGGATCTTCGACTGGGCGTGCGCCCACGGGATTCACATCGCGTGAGCATCTCTTTTCAATTTAGCGACGTCTGGCAAAAAGCGCCGCCGCCTTGGCATGACAAAACTTCAACCAGTGCTAGCCGGACGGAACTCCCCACACGGCAGCGGATTGGGCGTTCACTGCCGGGCCGTCGAACGAACGGTCAGCTGGCTGCATCAGATGAGTCGGCTGCGAATCCGCTGCGAACGCGGAGACAACATTCATCAGGCCCGCCTCACCCTCGGCGGCATCGTCATCTGCGACGACTACCTGTAAGGTCATTCTGTTAGACGCTCCCAATCATCATCTGTTTTCTGTGGAACATCGTCCGGAGCAGCCCGTCAGGAGCGACCATCGCCCGCGGCCCACGACACACGACAGATCATGTCAGTGTCCTGGTTGAGGGGAAGACATCACTCGATTCTGCACCGATCGCGTGACAACTAATAACCTTGAAAAGGTGTGACGCAGTCAGCATCGCGAGATGTGAGAGGCTTATTCCTGAGTCGACAAGAATCCCGTCAATCACTCAGGCGAAGAGGAGCAAAGCGAATTTATCACGGCTGAATAGGCCCCGGTCAGGAGTAACGACCGCAGGCTCGATAGCCGATTCTGCATGAATTTTGCCTGCGACTGCGACGCTGAAGAATTCAACTTTGTGCAGGTTTTGTATCCTCTGGACATTGGCATTATTGTGAACGCATATTACCGTGTTCGATAGTTCCGCTCCCGGCAGCATGATCTCTTCCTGCCGTGAATGCTGAATCGACGGTGGGGGCAGTCTCGCCGTTGTCCGGGCCCAGCGTTTCCTTTCATTCGAGCGTGTCCTTCAATCACGTCACCGTGGCTCACGGTGCGCCCACGCGCTAAGGGATTGATCTCACGATGGTCTCACTATCGCAGTTTTCGCGAATGCTCGGTCGTTTCTTTCTGGTTAAAGCCAGCGAAGCGCGGGGGCGCCGTTCGGGAAGAGCACTGTCGGTGGCGGTGTATCCATTAGAAGTCCGCACGCTGTTAAGTCACGGTGCGGGTCTCGACGTCGACGCGATCGCCCCCATCGTCCCGCCGATGGTGACCGAGGCAGCCGGGCCGGAATTGGTCGGGCTGTTGCGGAGCGACGCGGCTGCCGAGGCGGGACTCGAACCTGAGATCGAGGTTCTCGACGGCACGTCGCCGATCCTCGACGGAACGGGAATCGTGAGCTTTGGTGCGGTTTCTCCGGGTGACATCGTGGAGAAGACGTTTACGGTGCGGAACACAGGGGGCACACCGCTCGTCGTGCAACCGGTCACCGTTCCAGCGGGCTTCGTGGTCACGCAAAACCTCGCGGTGAATCAGGCCATCCCTGCCGGCGGACAGGCCCAGTTCAAGGTCCGTCTGGATACGTCGTCGGCCGGTGATTTCACCGGTCCGTTGTCACTTGTCACGAATGATGCCGATGAAAACCCGTTCAATTTCGGCCTGATTGGATCGGTCGCCACGAACAAGGGCACCGATTTCTGGCTTGCATTTCAACCGAATCATCCCAGCTCGGCGAACTTGTCACTGAAGCTGTTTTTGTCTGGCGATGTGGCGACCACCGGTCAGGTCACGATTCCCGGTCTGGGGATCACTCAGCCGTTTACGATCACGCCCGGTGTAGTCTTGCCAATTACGATCGACACCAGGGTGATTCCGACCGGTAGTGGAAATATTTCTGCGGCGAATGACACGATTACGAATCGTGGTATTCATGTCACGTCCTCGGCCCCGATCGCGGCTTATGGGGTGAATTATGCCGACGCCACTGCCGACGGCTTTCTGGGGTTACCGGTGACGTCCATCGGCCGTGAATACATGGTCATGAGTTATGGCGCCACCTTTACGGCGCAATCGCAGCAGCTTTCGATTGTCGGAACGGTCAACAACACCACGGTCACGATTATCCCGACGGCGACGATCGGCTCTCGCGTGAAAGGGGTCCCGTACACGATCACGCTCAATCAGGGACAAGTCTATTTCCTGCAGAATACGTCGACGACTGATGAATTGATCGGGACACAGGTTCTGGCAAGCGCGCCCGTTTCGATGTTTAGCGGCCACAGCAGTGCGCTGGTGCCGACAAACATTTCCTACGCGGATCATCTCACCGAACAGATTCCCCCGATCGATACCTGGGGTTCGAGGTTCGTGACGGCACCGCTCGGCGGGCAGCCGCTGAATCTCTACCGCGTGCTTGCCGCCGGCGACGGCACGCAGGTGCGAATCAACGGAGCCCTGGTGGGGACCATCAATCGCGGGCAGTTCTACGAGTTCCAGCGCGATACCGCCGCGTTGATCGAGACTTCTCAGCCCGCGCTGCTGGCTCAGTTCGCTCGCGGCGGAAACAATTCCAATTTCGATCCGTTCATGCAGATCGTTCCCTCGATCGATCAGTTCGCCTCCAGTTACACCCTCGCCACGCCAGAACAGACACAGTTCGTCACGCACTACATCAATGTGCTGGCGCCGACCAGCGCCGTCGGAACGATTCTACGCAACGGAACGACGATTCCCGCGGCCAACTTCACAGCGATCGCCGGGACCGGCTACTCCTATGCACAAGTGCTTGTCCCGCGCGGCGTGCACGCCCTCAGCAGCAACGGCACGCCGTTCGGCGTCAGCCTTTATGGTTGGGGCGACGATCTCTCGTACGGGGTGCTCGGCGGACAGGTGTTTCGCCGGTCCGATATCAGCGTTGAAGCCGATGGGTCCAGTCTCACGAGTGGCGTCAGCACGGTCAATTACGGTTTGATCAGTGTGGGGACGACGGCCGACAAAACTTTTACCGTCCGCAACACCGCCACCGTGGGACAGATTTCACTCGGAGCCATTTCCCTTCCACCGGGCTTTTCGCTCCTCACACCGCCGGGCACCAACGTGCTCAGTCCGGGGCAGTCCACCACTTTTATGGTCCGTTACACCGGGACTGGCGTCGGCAGTTTCACCGGCCAACTCGCTCTCACCAACAGTGATGCTGACGAAAACCCGTTCCTCATCAACTTGAATGTCACGGTCGCCGCACCCGAAATTGCGGTCCTGGAAAGCGGTGTGCCCATCGCGAGCCCGGCCGG
Organism: Planctomycetaceae bacterium; assembly: GCA_035686985.1. GTDB lineage: Bacteria > Planctomycetota > Planctomycetia > Planctomycetales > Planctomycetaceae > DSVQ01. The sequence continues at coordinate 24,844 of DASRYX010000471.1, forward strand.
ACTGCTGGAGTTGGGCACACGGGCCGTGAGCCAGACTCTCACGAAGACGCTGACGATTCAAAACACCGGCCCGGTCCCGCTGAATCTCGGGACGGCCGTC
>DASRYX010000472.1:0-5287 GCA_035686985.1 Planctomycetaceae bacterium
TCGAGCTTGGCGACGTCGATCAACATGGAAGCCGGAGCCGGTTGCCCGGCGAGTGCACTCAGTGCCATGGAAGTTCTCAGTCAAGAGCCTTGAGTCAAGAGTCCAGAGCCAGAAAGACGTCGCAGTGCCTTATCTTTCTGGCTCTGGACTCTCGTCTCTCCGCTCTCGACCCTCATCATTCCGACCGCAGTGGTCGCAGCATCAGCGAATGCGTGGCCGCGGCGGGCGACTTCTTTTCGAACAGCACCCGGTAAACCTCGGCGACGATCGGCATCTCGATGCCCTCCTGCTCGGCGACTTCGTGCACGCTTTTCGTCGTCGCCACGCCTTCGGCGACCGCCGCCATGGTCGCGAGGATCTGGTCCAGCGTTTCACCCTTCCCGAGCCGTTCGCCGACACCGCGGTTGCGGCCGTAGGGACTGACGCAGGTGGTGATCAGGTCCCCCATGCCGGCGAGTCCGGTGAAGGTGCTGGCTTCCGCTCCAAACCGCGTCCCGAACCGCGTGATCTCGACCAGTCCGCGCGTCATCAGCGCCGACTTCGCGTTGTCCCCATAGCCCAGCCCGTCGGAGATCCCCGCAGCGACGGCGATGACGTTCTTCAACGCCGCAGCGAGTTCCACGCCGATCAGATCCAGGTTCGTGTAGACCCGGAATCGCTCGGTGTTGAACATCCGCTGGACCTGCCGTGCTAGCCCCAGATCACCACTCGCGGCGACGACGGTGGCGGGCAAACGCCGGGCAATTTCCTCGGCGTGACTCGGGCCGCTGAGCGCGACGACCGCCCGACTGCCAAGCGCTTCCGCGATGATCTCGCTCGGTCGCTGGAAGGTCTCGTTTTCCAGGCCCTTTATGACGCTGATCACCGGTCGGTTGGATTTGAGATACCCGCGAATCTCGTTCAGCGACGCCCGCAGGAACTGCGTCGGGATCGCCGCGACGAGAAACTCCGAACCGTCGAGAGCCTGCTCCAGATCCGCGGTGACGGTCACTTTTTCGGGCAGTTTCACTCCCGGAAGTAGCCGCTTGTTCTCGCGGGTGGTCTGAATCTGTTCAGCGTGGGCCGGATTTCGCGCCCAGATCGCCACTTCCTGATTTTCGTGCTCAGCCAGCAGAATCGAACAGGCCGTTGCCATCGCTCCACTGCCGAGAATCGTAATTTTCGTACTCATGAGCGTTCGAGTTCTCCGGAACCGTAAGGAGAAGGTGTCGCAGACGGGTCAGGACCGGCTCGTGACGTAGGCTTCGAGTGGTTCTTTCCGTCTGGGAGTATCGTAATGGAAACCGTTCTCGAACAGAATGCTCGCCCGTTTGTTGATCGCCGCGCCAACGATCCCGGTGGTCACAGCGGTCCGGAACGTCGGCAATTTCGCGCAACCCCGAACCAGGAACGGCCGGAAGTCGCGGAGCTGGCAAACGCCATCGACCAGTACAAACTCGATCATCGCCGCCGGTTCATCACGTTTGAAGAGTTGCACGGTGTGATCACCCGGCTGGGCTATCACAAGTAATTCCGGTTGCACCCGATCGTTCCCATGCTCGGCGTGGGAACGTCTTCCTTTCGACTCCCTGCGTCGCACCGGTCGTATTGCCGCTGTGTGGTTTCACGTCCCGCACACGAGCTCGGTTTGCTACAATCCTCGCAGACGAAATCTGTGAGGAACCATCATGTCGGACCCGACGATCTGGGATGAATTTCGCGGGCAGGAAGTGGTGTTGGACGTGGTGAGCCAGTACGTGATTATCGGTACGCTGGAGCGCGTGGACACCCACTTCGCCACGCTCACCGACGCCGACTGCCACGATCTTCGCGACAGTAAAACGACACGCGATCTCTATGTGCTGCAGGTCCGGCGACACGGTGTCCGCGCGAATCGCGAGCGGCTCTCCGTCCGGCAGAACGAAATCGTCAGCCTGTCACGGCTTGCTGATGTGATTGAGTAGCGATGGCGTCTCGGTCCCTTGTTCCCCACGGTCCCAGCCACAATCGAGCCTGGTTGTGGGGACGGCACGCAGTCATGGAAACCTTGCGCGCGGGACGATGGATCCCGCTCGAGATTGCCTTGGCCCCGCGGTGTCCCGAGGAACTCGCTCGTGAAGTCCGACAGTGGGTGAAACGATCTTCCGTCCCGCTGATCGAAGAAAGTGATGCGGCCCTGTCAAAGCGGTGCCGGTCGGAAGAACATCAGGGGCTCGCCGCGCGATTACCGGAGTTTCCCTACGCGAGTTTTGATGAATTGAGCCGCGCTGTTGATCATCAGACCGTCTGGCTCGTGCTCGACCGGATTCACGATTCGCACAATTTCGGCGCGATGGTCCGCTCCGCGGTCGGTCTCGGGGTGAGCGCCGTGCTGGTCGGCGAGACCGAGCAGTCCGCTGTGAACCGGCAGGTGGTGCAAAGCTCCGCGGGAGCCGTGAATCTGCTGCCGATCGCGCGAGTGTCGTCGCTGCACAAGGCGATTGATCAGTTGCGAGACCAGAGATTCCGTGTGATTGCGGCGTCAGAAAAAGCCGAGACGGATCTGTTCTCCGCAGACTTGCGGGCCCCTCTGGTGATCATCGTCGGGAATGAGGGCCGCGGTGTCGACCCGCGACTCCTGGAGAAATGCACGCAGTCCGTGCGGATCCCGATGGGCAATGATCTTGGCTCGCTGAATGCCGCAGTAGCGGCGGGGATTGTCTGCTACGAGGCCCTGCGGCAACGGCGCAGCGCGGCTACTTGAATTCGCCCGCGTCGAACCGGCGCCAGAATTCGTCGGGCGTCCATCGTTGTGGTTCGCGCAGTTCAATGTCGAGTTCCTGCAATGTCGACATATTGCGGATCACGTCCCAGCCCTGCGTGATTTTCTGCGGTGTGACGATCAACCGCGTCAGCCGCAGTCCCTCGAGTGGTCGCAGATCGGTGATTTCCGTTTCACCGATGTGTAGACGCTGCAGCGTAGGCCAGCGGCGAGCCAGCGAAATCTCATTCACCGGTGTGCCATGCAATGTCAAACTCACGAGCGGGCAGTTGACCAGCGGCGTGAGATCCCCCACCTGGGTCTTGTTCAGCCACAAGGTCTCAAGCGGCATTCCCGCGAGCGGCGACAGATCGGTGACCTTCGTCTCCAGCAGGTTGAGCTGCGTCAGCGGCAAGCCGTCCAGCGGCAACAGGTTCACCACCGGCGTTTTGTTAAGCCACAGCGTTCGTAGCGGCAGCGACTTCACTGGTCGGAGATCACGGACCGCCGTCCCTTCGAGATACAGTTCCTCGATCGGCATCCCCGCCAGCGGCCGCAGATCGCTGACGGGATTATCCTTCAGCGACAGATAGACGAGCTTGAGCTTCGCTAGCGGCGTCAGATCGGTGACGCCGGCGGCGTTGAATTCTGCGGCTCGTAACGGGGCACCATCCGTCGGATCAAACGCCGCGTTTTCCTGTTTGTAATCGGGATTCAGCTCGGCCATGGCGGCGTGCAGCCGGGCGATCGGGTCCTCGAGCGCCGGCGCTTTCGGGACGTCTCCAGCGGACTTCGTCGCGGGATTCTCAGACACCGGCGTCGAGGTCGAGCAGCCGCAGGCCATGCATAGCACGACAGCCGGGAACCAGCGGGTCAGGAACGGCATAGCCATATCCGTCGGAGTACGAAAAGCAGCGACTAATCGTTGAGCGGGCTCTTGCGGTTCCGCCACTCTCCGGGTGACTTCTTCACATGCTCATCCAGGAATGTATACATCTGCTTTTCGAGGCCGACGTTCTTGTTGAGCAGATCGAGACCGCGCAGCTTGCTCTCGTAGGTTTCGAAAAAAACGTGCGGCTTATCGAGCGCCTTCGGGGCAATCAGTTCAGACAGTTTCTTCGCGGCGTTGCGATCGAGCGAATCCTTGTTGCCGACGCCGATCATCACGGGCATCTGCAGCACGCGGATGCGGGTGACTGCCTGATTCGTGGCCAGACCGGGAACGGTGCCATCGGGCGAGATCAACACGAGCGCCCGCACATCCTGTCCGCGGGGCGTCCGTTGAGCCGGGACCGAGGCGTCATCGTACGGTTCCTTCGACCAGTCGAGGTCGGTGTAGTTCAGCGCGACCGCGGTGCTGAAATCGGTGGCGACAATCGCGAGCTTGTTCATGTTGAGCATTTCTTTCTGATGCTCTTCGAACAGGAATTTTTTGACAGCTTCCATATCGCCCACGACCATCGCCTGATAATCCCGGGCGGTGAGCTTCTGCGTGTCGGACTTCTTATTCGCCGCAGCGGCTCCGCCATCGGAAGCAATATTCTGTCCATGACCGCGAAGGTCGACCGTCACCACGGCGAAGTCATTCGTCTGTAGTGCCGGCGCGAAGCCAGGAATCTGACCGACGCCGGTGTGCCAGGCGAGACGGTTGCCTCCCTTGCCATGCAGCAGGATCGCAACCGGGGCGTTCTTTCCCGCTGCGGACGGGAAATAGGTGATATTGATCCGCACGCCGTCTTTGGTCGTGAGGACTTTGTCCTCGTAGTTCGCCTTCTTCTTCGGCTGAGCGGAAACAGGAGTCGCGGTGGTCAACACCCCGAAACTGACCGCGAGCGCAATGGCCGGCCAGAGGGAGAATTTTTGCCAAACCGGGGCGCTGATCATCATCAACATCCTCATCGCTGCTGGTGCCAAAAGGGGGTTGCGAATCGACGACGGTCCGTGGCAGACTATCACGCGCAATCCGATTGCAGAGTCGGTCCTTGCATTGTACACACGCCCTGCCCGGCTGGCGACGGAACATTGACGGTCCAGTGAACTCTCCGCGAGCCCTGCTCCGCCTCGCCGAAGAATCCATCGAAACTGCAAACTTTGCCCATCATCGCACTTTTAACCGACTTTGGCCTCCGTGACACGTACGTCGCCCAAATGCACGGCGTCATCGCCGGACGCGATCCGTCACTCCGCGTGATCGATGTCACGCACGGCATTCGGCCGCAAAATGTGTTGTCGGGTGCATACGCGCTGGCCGATGCCGTCGCCGCCTTTCCGGCCGGCACCATTTTCGTCGGCGTCGTTGACCCCGGCGTTGGCACGTCGCGTCGCGCGGTCGCGGCGGAGATCGGCGACTGGCGGTTCGTCGGACCCGATAACGGCTTGCTGACGCTGCTGCTTCAGCACTATCCGCTCGGCTTGACCGTTGAACTCACCAACGACACGTTCCATCGATTACCCCGGTCGACCACCTTTCACGGCCGTGACATCTTCGCACCGGTCGCCGCGGCGTGGGCCACGACTTCGCCAATTACGGACTTCGGTCCGATCATCACCGACCCGCTCATCCGTCTG
>DASRYX010000473.1:0-7468 GCA_035686985.1 Planctomycetaceae bacterium
CATCTGAAAGACGAGCTTGGAGCCCGCCGGAACTTTCCGCGCGTGACCGGGCGGCAGACTGAAGCTCCGTTGGCCGGGGACATAACCGGTCAGATAACCAACACCGCGGACGTCGGCTCCATCGGGCGGGCGGACAAACACGATGCAATGATGAACGGTAGGGCGGCTGCCCGGAATCACCTGCGCGGCGGAAATCCACCGGTCTTCCGTGAACTGTGGATCAACAACGAAATATTGATACTCAATGGTCCCCGCTGCGGGAACATGGAACGGTCGCTCGCGCATCTTGACAACGAGATCCGGCGGCCGCGGCAACTGCCAGCCGCTGGCAAATTCCTGCGCCGGGGGCAGATCGGCCTGATCGCCGTAGGGCATCCCCGCGTTCACCCAATCGCGTAGAAGTTGCTTATCCGCATCAGGCATGCGGCGGGTATTCCGGAAATGGCCGTGTTCCGGATTGGCATTCCACGGCGGCATGCGTCCGGCATCAATCGATTCTAGAAGCGTGTCACCCCAGCCGCGGATTTCGTTGTAATCGGTCAGTGAAAAAGGCCCGATTTCACCGGGGCGATGACATTCCACGCAGTGCTGATTCAACACTCGCGCGACCTGCTTGCAGTACGTGACCTCTGTTTTCGTTGCGGTGGCTTTGATACGGCCGATGGCACACCCCGCGGGATTGGTTCGGGGCGTACTGACCGGTTTGCCCGCCACGAGTTCGTCCAGCGCGATCCGCAAATCGTCGCGCGTTGCCTGGCTGCGCATCACGCCAGGTTGATACTGGTCGTCAATCCGGCCGTGGTACCGAATCGTCAACGTCTGATCCAGAACGAACACTTCGGAAACCCGTTGGGCCTGGAACTGATCCGCGACGCGATTGTCGGGGTCTTTCAAGAGCGGGAAGGCGATCTTGTACTCCCGGGCGAACGCGCTGACATCGTCCTGAGAGTCCTGCACGTTGCTGTCGACGCCGACGAAACGAACGCCGCGATTCTTAAACGTTTCCGCGAGCTGGTTCAGCCGTGGTGCGTAAAGCCGCGCGAGTGGACATTCTGCGCCGAGAAAACAGACGACGGTGAACTGCGGCTTGGATCCGACCGCGACTTCGATGGTCTTGCCGTCGGCGTCATTAAGCCGAAAGCCGTCGACCGATTGCGGTGTGACCGACTTCGCCTCCGGTGCAGACCAGATGGGTCCGCTCGCCACGGCGAAACAGAACACGAAGGCTAATCCACAAGGGAATCGGAGCATCGCCGTTCTTTCGTCGGTGGCCGCAGGATCGATCGCGTCGCCCGTGAGGTTAGCACACTGTTGTCAAAAACGACAATCGGTGATGTCGCTCTGTCATGTCAGCTCTTGTAGGGTCCGCTGTGCGGACCGACCTTTTGCGTTGTGGTCCGCACAGCGGACCCTACATTACTGCGGCTCAGCAGGAACTTCGCCCTCCCGTTGTGCTTCCTGTTACGACAGCAGCAACTGCAGATCTTCGGTGGTCAGCCCTTGCAGGATCGTACCGTCCTGTTCGAGGATCGCGTCGGCGAGTTCCCGCTTCTGCTGCTGCAGTGACGCGATCTTCTCCTCGACGGTGTCCTTACAGATGAGCCGATACGCGAACACCTGCCGCGTCTGACCAACCCGGTGGGCCCGGTCAATGGCCTGCGTTTCGACGGCTGGGTTCCACCACGGATCGAGGATGAAGACGTAGTCCGCCGCGGTCAGGTTCAGACCGAGGCCGCCCGCCTTCAAGCTGACGAGGAACACGCCGCACTTGTCATCGGACTGAAACCGTTCGACGCGTTCCTTGCGGTCGCGCGTCTGGCCATCGAGATACTCGTAGACGATGCCCTGCTTGTCGAGGTGCTGCTTGACGATCGCGAGCATGCTGGTGAATTGCGAGAACACCAGCGCCTTGTGGCCTTCGTCGATCAGTTCCTGCAATTGCGGGATCAGGGCGTCAAGCTTGGCGGACGCATCTTCGGCTTGCGCCTTTTGCAATAGAGCAGGGTGACACGCCGCCTGCCGCAATCGCAACAGTGCCTCCAGCACGTGCATCTTCGCCTTCGCCATGCCCTGTTCGTCGATGATGCCCAGCAAGGAATCGCGGTAATGATCGCGGAGTTCGTTGTACAGCCGCTGCTGTTCGGGTCCCATCTCGCAGTAGATCGTCTGTTCGATCTTGTCCGGCAGTTCGCTCGCCACGCTTTGCTTGGTGCGGCGGAGAATCAGCGGCCGCAATCCATCGGCGAGCACGCGACGCGTCTCTTTGTCGTCGGGATCAGCCGCATGTAACCGGAACGCCGAACTCCGGCCGAGCATCCCCGGGTTAAGAAACTCGAAGATCGAACACAGATCGCCGAGATGGTTCTCGATCGGGGTACCGCTCAGCGCCACGCGATGCAGCGACTTCAACAGCCGCACCGCTTTCGCGACCTGCGAACCGGCGTTCTTGATGGCCTGCGCTTCATCGAGCACGATGTAATCGAACTCGAGATCTTTCAGCAGCAGAATGTCGCGTCGCAGTGTGCCATACGTGGTAAGAATGAGATCCTGCTTGGCGAACACATCGCGCAGTTTGGCTCGTTCCAGGCCGTGGTACTCGATGACGTTCAAGTCAGGTGTGAACTTCTCGCATTCCTGCTTCCAGTTAAACATCAGCGACTTGGGCACCACGACCAGCGACGGAACTTTCTTCGGCCGGCGTTTGCGGCGTTCGTCGAAAAACGCCAGCATCTGGATCGTCTTGCCGAGACCCATGTCGTCCGCGAGGCAGCCGCCGAAGGAGAAATCTTCGAGGAAGTGCAGCCAGCCGAGACCTTCACGTTGGTAGTGTCGCAGTTCGCCATGAAACGTCTTGCCTTCTTCGACCGGCTTGATTCCCGCGAAATTGGCGAGCCGTTCGCGGACTTCAAGGAACTTCGCGTCAAAATCGACGGACGCTTGCGTCGACAGGAGCGCATCCAGCAATCCGGCCTGCACCGCGCTGAAGCGCAGGTGATCGCCTTCGGTCGTTCCCAACCCGGCGAGCAGACCGTAACGCCGCAGCCATTCTTCCGGGACGATCCCCAGCGATCCGTCGTCGAGGACCACCGTGCTGTCACCCCGCGCGAGGGCGGCGAGCAATTCCGGGAAACCGATGCGGCTGCCTTCAAAATCAATCTCGGCGTGCAATTCGAACCAGTCGATGCCCGAGCGCACCTGGAACTGAATTTCGAGCGGTTGCCGAACGCGCTTGTCATCGGCGCGGACTTGCCAGCCGGACGCGATCAGCTGCCGGACGGCGGGACCGAGGTCACGCGAGAGAATTTCGACATCATGTTGGCCGCGGCGCTGATCGAGCAGTTTGCGGAACCCGAGGTCCTGCAGCTGCGACCAGTACGCCGACTCTTTCTGCCGATGCCGCACGAGGCACCGGTTCGCCGAGCGCTGCACGATCGCCCAGCGACCACTGGTGCCGCGCACGGAAGCGCCGTCGTAATCGAACAGCAATTCGCCTTTGAGCCGGTCCTGCTGCCAGCGCGCTTTGGCCGGCGGGTGGACAGTCAGAATCGGTTGCGGTTCGAGGCTCACCTCTTCGAGTTGCAGTTCTTCCGGCAGTTCCAGCCGGGGTAGAGCTGGCATGTCGAGCAGGCGATCGACGAGGTCGTGTTCCTCGCCTTTCGGGACTTCGACCTCGTTGCCGCGCCGCAGCAAGCCGATCCAGGGGAAGGCGTCAAAATCGTTGAATGGGGCGATGGTCGTCTGGGTGACGAACAAACCGCCGGGGACGAGCAGCAAGGGCTGCCGCACCGAAATGCGTTCTTCGCCGCGAATCAGCGCTCCCTGCAACCGCCATTTTTCACCGGTCTCATCGGGAAGCACGTTCAGGCTGAGTTCCCACGTACCGGCATCGTCCCATGAGAGCACGTCCGTGAGTCGTTCTTCATCCCCTGCGAGCCGCATCCGGCCGGTCGCGCAGATTGCCGGCAACAGCATCTGACACAGATCGAACGGCACGCGATATCGATGCACCGCCGCCCAGGTTTCGCCCGCTTGGGCCGACCAGTTGCTGCGATCGGGCGTGCCGCCGATAAGGTGCGCGAGGATGCGGCGATCTTCGTCGTCATCAATCTCGTCAAATTTGCCGGGCTTCAACCGCAACGGCTTGAGCTTGCCCCATTCGCCGTTCGCGCGGCGCTGTCGTTGTGAGGTCTGAATGATCAGCGTGTCGGCTTCTTCGCTCGCCGCGGCGTCGATCTCGTAAATGATCTGACGCTCGCGACCGGCGGCGCCGTTGTTGCCGTCGTCTTCCTGCATCGACCGCCGCAACTCACTAAGGCGGCTTTCCCATTCCTTCAGCGGTGGAGCAACCACCGGCTCCGGCGCTTCGGCGGTCGCGACGCGCTTCATCCGCGCGGGTGACGAAGCCCTGCGCAGCAATTCTTCCGACGGTTCTTCGTCGTCCCATTCCTCGGGCAGATTGAAATCGAAGGCGTCGTCTTCGGTCACGAACGGCGGGATGTACCCCGGCTTCACGGAACCGCTGAGATAGTTGCCGGCGTCAATCGCGAGGATCGTGCCCCAGACGTGCTTGCACTGGATGTTGCCCCCCTGCGGGGCCGGCGTCGCACCGCAGGTGCAGGAGAGTTTCAGCGACGATGATTCCTGCCGGCTGACCTGCGTCTGATATTCCACTCCGTCGCGGACCACGCCAAACACATGTTCGGAAGTCACGCGCGTGATGGAAACGCGTTCGGCCTCCAGATAGGCGGCTCCACGAAAGCGCACATCTCCGCGAAACTTGCCCTCAAGCAACTCCGCCAACGTCATGGACGATTCCCTGTCCCGGCGGAGCGCCCGCCGCGATCACTGATGCAATGAAGTAGTTCGCCGCGCAACGAAAACACCGAATGCGCGGCGCAGCCTCCCAAGATACCCGATCCTGTCTCGAATTGGCCACTCTTCTTGCGGATGTTTTCTGCGTTGTCGGACACTTCGATTCCTGTCAACACCGAATCGATGAGAACTGCGGTTGGATCGTGGTGTGGGCGAGCGTCGCGGCGTCAGCCCGACGAGAAAAGACCGTGTGGGCGCGACGGTGCCGCAAGATGCGGTGCCTCTTTGCAACCGCTGCATCAGCGTTTACAATGCGGCTTCGCATCCATCCGATTCTTGTGTTCTCTCGGGAAAACCGGTTATGGCCAGTGTGAAGGCGTTAGCGTCGGCGGCGTTGTCGGAAGGCAAAGGGGTTCTGCGATTGGCGCCGACGTGGGTGCCACGATCGTTTCTGCAGCCCGGTCGCCGATTGAAACTCCACCCGCACGATTATTACGCCCTCGGCACGCACCGCGGTGGCATCGATGAACGCTGGTTCGCCAGCACGACCGAAGCGGCGAACGAAGGCCGCAGCCATGACGAAGGGCTTTCCTACTGCGTTGCCGGGAACGAAAAGTTCCTGCTGCGCGATGTTGTGGCGGAACTTGGAGCCGAGACGGTCGGCGATTACATCTGGGGCAAGTACAAGAAGTGGCCGGTGTACTCGAAGTTCTTCGATAACATGGGCCCGATCCCGCACCACATGCACCAGAACGCCGAGCAGGCCAAGCTCGTCGGCCAGGAGGGAAAGCCCGAAAGCTACTACTTCCCGCCGCAGCTCAATAACGTCGGCAACAATTTCCCGTACACGTTCATGGGACTGGAGCCGGGAACGACGAAGCAGCAGGTGATCGATTGCCTCGACCGCTGGAATGACGGCGACAACGGCATTCTCGATCTCTCGAAGGCCTACCGTCTCAAAGTCGGCACCGGCTGGCTGATCCCGCCGTGCGTGCTGCATGCACCGGGCTCGCTGCTGACCTACGAACCGCAGTGGGGCAGCGACGTCTTCGGGATGTACCAGTCTATGGTCGAAGGCCGGGCGGTGCCGCGGTCGTTGCTCACCAAGGACTTCCCGAAGGACAAGCACGACGACAATTCCTATCTGGTCGAAGCCCTCGATTGGGAAGGCAACGTCGATCCGCAGTTTAAGGATAGCCATTATCTCGAACCGATCATCGCCGCCGGCAGCGACAAGGACGGCTTCATCGATCGCTGGATTGTCTACGGCCGGATCAAGGGGGCTCAAGACTTCACCGCTAAGGAATTAACGATCAATCCCGGTGCGAAGATCACCATCAAGGATGGTGGAGCCTACGGCTGGATCACAGTGCAGGGCGAAGGCAAGGTCAACGGCCTGAAACTGCAAACCCCCGCGATGATCCGCTTCGGCCAGATGACGATGGACGAAGTCTTCGTCACCGCCAAAGCCGCGGGTGAAGGCGTCGTCTTCGAAAACACAGGGACAGAACCGCTGGTCGGTCTGCGCTACTTCGGCCCGGAAGCGCAGAAGGATGCTCCGGAAGTCGGGGCCTATAAGAAGAAGTGATCGCTAAAGTCTGCCGCCGCGGAGAGGTTGCTCCGCGGTGGCAGATTATTTCCCGAGGTCGCCATGGCCACTGTCGTCACGAAGCCCGCCACCCTGGAAGATTTCCTCCGCGCGGAAGCCGAAGCGCCGGAAGGGACACGCCTCGCGCTCATTGATGGCGAAATCGTCGAATGGGGGGCTAGTATGACGACGAGAAACGCCAGGCATTCGTCTACGATGATGCGGATTGGTCAGCGGCTGAACAACTGGCTGGATGCCCATCCCGAGATCGTTGCCATTGTCACGGGCGGTGAGGCGCGATGTCGGCTGACGAGCGATCCGGAGCGAATCGTCGGACTCGATGCGGCTGTGTTTGTCGGGCCTGAGCATGTTCGTGCCGGTTGTGAGGGCAAGCAATTCGAAGGCCCGCCCGTTATCGCGATCGAGATTCTGTCTGGTTCCGATACCCACGATGACACTGTCGAACGGATTCAAGTTTTCCTTGAAGCCGGTGTGAAACAAGTCTGGATCGTCGATGCGGAACTCCGCCGCGTGACGATCAACCGGCCCGATGGAGAAGCCGAAATCTTCACGGCTCGTCATGAATTAACAGCCGGACCGGAGTTGCCCGGCTTCCGTGTTCCGGTCGATTCCTTGTTCCCTCAGCTTCCTCACTGATATTTCTACACAGAGAGTTCGCTCCATGCCCAAGCGCAACAACTATCCGAAACTTCACAACGCCGCGTGGCCCGGCGTCGTTGGGAAGGGTTCGCCCGACGGTGAGCCGTTTATCGATCTCGACACGATGCTCGATCACACGGCGAAGGCCGAGGTCGATGGCGTGAAGTTCGACGGGTTCGACCTCTTCCTGTTCGATCCACACATCAGCATCGACGCCAAACCGGATGATCTGAAGAAGCTCGCCGACAAAGCCGCGGCACGGAATCTCAACATCGGTTCGGTCGTGGCACCGGTGTGGCCGCCGACGGGTGGCGGGTCGGCAATGGATTCCGGCGAAGGTCGCAAGAACTTTTTGCAGCAGGTGCAGAAGGGCTGTCAGATCGCCCGGACGCTACGTGAAATGGGCAT
>DASRYX010000474.1:0-8205 GCA_035686985.1 Planctomycetaceae bacterium
GGGTTATCTCGACCAGTTTGCCGGCGACGGCAGCGCGGAACCGTACACCCCGACGATTCATGCACGGCTGCAAGGCTTCGCGATCGCCGCCGGGGCGACCTTGCTCGCAGTGTTCTTCTGGCTGCGCCTTCGCCCCCTGACAGAACACGTCTCTTTTGTACCGTGCACCAGATCATCGTCGGTCCTGCGGGTCGCGTGGCGGACATTGAGCGCGAACGGCATTGCCATCGGTTCCGTCACGCTTCTCGCGGCAATATTGCGGCTGATCAATCTGTCTCAGCCGATTCGGCACGACGAAGCCTACACCTACATGACGTTTGCGCGTTACCCATGGTTTGTGGGCGTTTCCGTTTACTCGGACCCGAACAATCATGTGTTCAACACGCTGCTGGTGAACCTGTCGACCAGTGCGTTCGGGAATGGGGAATGGGCAATCCGCCTGCCAGCGCTGCTCGCCGGGATTGCGACCGTTCCCGCCACTTATGTCGCCGTGCGTCTGGTGGCACCGCCGTTGTGTGCCGTTCTGGCGGCGATCACCGTCGCGACGTCGTCGGTGATGATCGAATTCTCGACGAATGCGCGCGGCTATGCGATCGTCTCGCTGTGTGTCGCTCTCGGCATGATCGCGATTCCGCTGATCGCCCGCAGCACCCGGCGCGGCAAGCCGGTCCATGAAGCGTGGCGGTTGTTGATCCTCGCCACAACACTGGCCAGCTGGACCGTGCCAACGGCTCTCTATCCGAGCATCATCTTGTGGACATGGCTGCTCCTGTCGGTCGGACGAGCTGTCGATAGGACGGAACGGCGGGGATTCCTTGTGTGCTACGCCGCAAGTGCCATTGTCACGGTCGCGGCGACCGTGCTGCTGTATAGCCCCGTGCTGCTGGTTTCCGGACCGGGGTCGGTCCTGGCGAACCCGTATGTGCGGGCAATGTCGCTCGAACAATTCGTCCGCGGGATTCCGCATGAGTTGTCGCTGGTCTATGAACTTCTGGCCCGTGATTGCCCCTCAGTGCTGCAGGGCCTGTTGTTGCTTGGCCTCTTACGCTTCATCGCGGGAAGAGCACGGACTCGTAGCGGTCCGGCACTGCTGGCGGGGTTGCTGGGAATGCTCGTTCTGATTGCCCTGCAGCGGGTGCTACCTCCCGCGCGAGTGATGCAGTTCCTGGTCCCGGTCGTGATCATCATCGGTTTTTCCGGAATCGCGGGGGCTTTTGCCACGCTGAATCGTCGACGGCGCGTGGTCGTGGGTATTGCGGGGATCGGCTTATGCGGAGTCTGGCCGCTGCTGTCGCTGTTTGCGCACAACTCGGTGCTGACTTCCGAGGAAACCGGCGTCTTTCCCGAAGCACGGCAAGTGCTGGAGCATATTGCAGCGTCATCTGCAGACCGTGGTCGCGCTCCGGCGAAGATCATCACCATCTATCCCGTCGGAGCGCCGATCACCTATACCGCGTTGCGGTACGGGTTCGACATGCGGATGTTCGATCGACCGCAGGGTGATGAACTTCCGGACGCGGTGGTGCTCTCCACAATCACGTATCACCAGAGCGTTCGTGAAGTTCTAGAAGGCAGTGCCGCCGCACCACCCGAATTCGCAGATCGCTTCTGTGAGACCGAGACGTTCCCGACGGTGCAGCTCTACCGTTGGTGCGATGCCTGGCGGTGACGGTTCGCGTTAGAGATTGTCCGCGCTTTTCTCCGACACGCGTCCCTGATCATCCACGACGATCGAAATCACCGTGTGAGAGTGATTCGTGGTCCACGACAGGATGCCCTGATACGACCCGGTCGGCTTGCCGAGGATCGCTTCCACTTCAGCGCGCGTCATCCCCACTTCGATCCGGTCGAAATTCGCCTTGGTCACTCGCTCCGGCTGACAACCGCCAATGAGCAAAAGCGCCGCGACGATTATGCATCGGCTAAGCCGTCGGAGTTCACGGACCATTGGTGCAGCACCTCCGGAATGAGGCGGGCCAGTTGAGCGCCGCCGATCGCGGCGTTCGCCAGAATCTTCGGCACTTCCACGGGTTCGAGATGATCCGGGAGACACAGATCGGTGACAACGGAGAACGCCAGCACGTCCATGCCGCCGTGAACAGCGACCAGGACCTCGGGAACGGTCGACATTCCGACGACGTCAGCCCCCATCGCTTTCAGCATCCGGTATTCAGCACGAGTTTCGAGATTCGGTCCCGGTACAGCGACGAAAACGCCTTTCTGCACCTGAATGCCCAGCGACAGTGCAGCTTTGCGGGTCAGGTCGATCATTGATCGCGTATACGGGGCACAGAGGTCCGGCCAGCGTGGTCCGAGCCGGTCATCATTCACGCCGCGCAGGGGATTGTCGGGCAGCAGGCTGATGTGGTCTTCAATCACCACAAGGCCGCCGAGATCGAGTTGGGGATTCATCCCCCCCGCAGCGTTGGTGGCGATGAGCAGGTTCGCGCCAAGGGCCTTCATCACGCGGACAGGAAACGTCACCTGCGCCAGCGAGTAGCCTTCGTAGTAATGGAAGCGGCCTTCCATCGCGACGATGGGGACGCCCCGCAAGGTGCCGCAGACCAGACGGCCGGCATGCCCGGGTGCGGTCGAGATCGGGAAGCCGGGAATCTCGCCGTAGGGAATGGTCGCCTGCTGGTCGATCTGCTCGGCCAGTCCGCCGAGACCAGTGCCGAGAATCAGGCCCGCGCGGGGCACGCCCGACCATTGGCCGCGAATCGCCGCCGCCGCCGCTTGGACCTCTTCCCAAATGCCTTGCATCGCGGTCTGACCTTCCGCCGAACGGACCTGGATCTAGTGAGAAAACGAGAAAAGCCTGTCGGCCTTAGCACGACAGGCTCTCGATTTCGTGCGATCACAACACATTCCACGCCGCACCGCAAGACTGCAGCCGCGTGCCATGCGATCGATTAATAGTCTTCGTCGTCTTCCTCGTCATCGAGATCGTCGTCATCGTCGTCGAGGTCGTCGTCGTCCTCAAACTCGTCCTCGAATTCTTCATCATCGAATTCGTCGAGATCGTCGCCGTCGAGTTCGTCGAGATCTTCGACCTCTTCGTCTTCGAATTCGTCATCTTCAAAGTCATCGCCGTCATCATCCTCGCCGGCGATACTTTCGTCTTCGTCGTCCGCCGCCAATCGTGGCACCGGCGCCCCTCCGTTGAGCAGAGACATGGGCAACCAGCCGGCGAAGCGTTCTTCGTCGAGCAACACAGTGGTCATGGCGAACAACCTCGAAATCAAACAGGATAACGGTCAGTGCAAAGGACGTTCACCACACGCCGGAACCAGCCCATGCCGGTCGGTCATGCAGGTGACCGTAACTATAGAACCGCCGATGGGATAGTCAAGTTTCCCCACGGTGTCAAGCGGGTGGGGCTGGCCGCTCCCAAATTCTCATCTTCGGCAGTCCGATCCCCGGCGACGATTTATCGGATCGGACGCACCGCCGCATGAGCCGGAGCCGATTTTGCCGGACTTTGGGAACCGGGAATCATCAACCAGGCGTGCCTCCCCACGAGCAGCACAAACAGCCCGATCCACAAAGTTTGAACCAGCCATCCTGCGGTCCGCGTCGTCAGCCACCGACCCGGCCCGGACAAAACCGTGAGCGCCACGGTCGCCAGTCCGGCGACCACCGTCAGAATTCCGCCGGGATGGCGCTGCCACGAGTCTTGCCAGCGTCCCCGCATCAATAAAATGACGCTGCGGGTTGTGCCGCACAGTGGACAACTCCAACCGAGCCACTGCTTCGTCCAGCACGCTTCCGGTAACACGGCGGCGGGCCAGCCGCGAAGTTGGACCCGTTCTCCGTCGGTCGACTCCAACAGCGCTCCTCCAAGCAGAATCGCGGCGAGGAGTCCGCCCGCGCTCCACACCGCCAACCAACCTCGTGGCGACGACAGCCGAGTTTTCGCAGCCGGTAGTGTAGATGCGCGCAGGTCCATACGATGATTCTGCCACATCCCCGCGGCCGTCACCACGCCGATTCGTCTTGCCGCCCGAAACCTCTCCGGAGACAATCAGTAGAGTTTCGCTTTTCGTCAGGAGATGTTGAACCGTGGCTGCCGCGCATTCCATTCTGCTGAACGGCACCCGGTTCTGGATCACGCACCGGCAGGTCCAATACGGTCCGTTCGACTACGAATGGAGCCCGGATTTTTGCGGCATGGCGATGCTCTATCAGGGACGGAAATTCGGCGAGTACTGCTCGTCGGAAGAATTCTTCGCGGATCTACGCCCGGATCACCTGCCGCTGAGTGTTGCTCAGGTGTCCAGCATCGTCATGGCGTGCGTGCTGCTCGGTGTCCTGAACGGACTGACCGAACGAGAGCGATCGAACCTGCTGCAGCAGCGGCTCGAGCAATTCGGGTTTGAGCGGTTCGAAATGATTTCGGCAGCGTGACCGCTCGCGGTTTCGCGCACCTCAACGATCGTTTTACAACGCTCCCAATCCCAGATCCCGATAAATCGCTTCATTCAGGGCGCGCGCCCGACGCTGGTGCTGCCCTTCGCCCGGACGGCCATTGAACGCATATGCCACGACCAGTCCCGCTTCCGGGTCACAATATCCCTGTGAACATTGCGCACCGCCGTGCCCAAAAGTTCGCCGAGAACAATAGCGGCCGTATCCATACGGCACGGTTTCGGCCCCATAACGATTCGAGTCAATGATGAATCCGAGGCCGAAATCGACGACGTGGGCCAACGTCAGATCATGTTCCCCGACGCGATGCCGAGCCGTGAGCGCCGCAACTGTTTGCGGCGTCAACCAGCCCGAACCATCCCGTCGCAGGGCTTCGTAAAATCGCGCCAGTTCCCGGATCGGTCCCCGCAGACTGCTGCCCGGCGACGGCGACGACATGCGTGGCGGACGATGCCATCCGAGGTCGCGCAACTCGCCTTGCACGCGCTCGAAGAGCGGTACATCGAGGTCCGATTCGGCTCCTTCCGGAACCGCGGTCACGGTGTTCGTCATGCCGAACATATCAAAGACTTCGGACTGCATCACCGCGGCGTAACTCAGGCCGCTGATGCGTTGCAGGGCTTCGCCGAGGAGAAACCACGACGAAGCCGTGTGATAGCCCGGCGTCACGCCCACCACAGCCCCGTCATCCAGGTTGGCCTCGCACAGACGCCGGAGCGTTTCTTTCCACGCGATGTCCGGCCAGCCGTGATCCACGTTTCGCAATCCGGCCGTGTGAGTGAGTACATGTCGCCACGTGATGCGTTCCTTGCTGCGGTTAGCGAACTCCGGGATCACCGTCGCGACAGGATCATCCAATGCGACGCCGTCCTGTTCCCACAGTTGTGCCCACGCGGCGACAGTGAGTGGTTTCCCGGCCGACAGCCATGACATGCGGTGGTCGGTCCGCAGGGGCACGCCGTCTGCCGCATCGCCGAGCGCGATGTCGACGTGAGCTTCTCCCTGCAGCAGGACGCACAGTTGCATCCCGCGATGCATGCCGCGCTCACGGAACTGCTCAAAGACTGAGAACGTCTCGGGAAATCGGACGGCGAACTCGGTGGCATCGGTGACGGCCTCGCTCACACCGCCAATCCTTTTTCCTGGCGAATGCGGCGGACTTCGGTCATGACGCCTTCGATGATCTCACCATTGCGGAACAGCGCCAGGTATTCGACATAGTGCATGCCCACGTTCGCCACGATGGTGATGATCGCCAGCGTGCGATGCCACGCCGTCGGAGAAAACCCCAGCCAGCCTTGAAACTGCACCGGTGAGCCGGGATCAGCAGCAGCTCCGAACGCCCCGGTGATCACCAACAGCAGAAAACAGCCGCACATCGCGGGGATGACACGGTACTTGATCGCCTTGCTGGCTTCATACGCCGTCGGCGGCAGACGGTACGCCGTCGACGTTTCTTCCAGCCACCGTCCGGTCCCCATGAAGTAGGTCAACACGATGGCGTGCACCAGCGTGGCAAAAAACAACGCGGCGAGCGCGGCCAGAAAATGGTTCTGCACGCCTTGCTGGACCGCCCGATCCAACACCTTGGGATCGTCGATCTGCAGTCCCAGCACAAACGCGATCATCAGGAAGATGACGCTGATGCTGCCCAACGGAAGAAAAATGCGGTTCATGATCTCGAAATCTGTAGTTACTCGCCGTCGGTGAGGCGCACATCCACGCTCGCGCTGTGGGCGGTCAAGCCTTCTACAGCAGCGATGCGGCGAATGTCCTCCGCGGCGTCGTCCAAGGCCGTGCGGTTAAAACCGATCACCGAAGACCGCTTGAGAAAATCGTTCGCACAGAGCCCGTTGGCAAACCGCGCGGTGCCACCGGTGGGCAGCACGTGCGATGGCCCGGCGAAGTAATCTCCCACGGCGACCGGCGTGTGATGCCCCATGAAAATCGCCCCCGCGTTCTGAATCCGTTCCAGCATTTCTTCGGGATCACTGGTCGAAATATGCAGATGCTCGGGGGCGAGCAGATCGGTCAACTCCGCGGCTTGCACGGCGTCCTTGGCGATAATGAGCGCTCCGTAATCGTTCAGACTTGTCAGTGCGAGATCGCCGCGAGGCAGGGCGGCGAGCTGCTTCGCGAGTTCCGCCTTCACCGCATCCACCAGTGGGGCGTGCCACGTGATCAGCACACCCGAACCGGGACTGTGTTCGGCTTGCGAAATCAGATCACTCGCTACGAATGCTGCTTGGGCAGACTCATCAGCCAGCACCACCACTTCGCTCGGCCCGGCGATGCTGTCGATGTCGACTTCACCGTAGACATGCTGCTTGGCGAGGGCGACGAACAGGTTGCCCGGGCCGACGATCTTATCGACACGCGGGATGCCATCGACGCCGTACGCCAAGGCAGCAACCGCCT
Organism: Planctomycetaceae bacterium; assembly: GCA_035686985.1. Taxonomy (GTDB): domain Bacteria; phylum Planctomycetota; class Planctomycetia; order Planctomycetales; family Planctomycetaceae; genus DSVQ01. Next base: position 6,847 of record DASRYX010000474.1, read on the forward strand.
GGGCACCGCCAATGCGGTAGACCTCAGTGATCCCGATTTCGGCACACGTCGCGAGGAGTTCGTTGTTGTAGCCGCCGAAATCAGTGGGCGGGACAACCACCGCGATTTCTTTCACCCCCGCGACTTTGGCCGGGACCGCGGTCATCAAGACCGTCGACGGATACGCCGCCGCACCGCCGGGGACGCAGATGCCGACCCGCTTCAACGGCAGATAGCGCTGTCGCAACTCGACGCGCGCGAGCCCGTCCTGCCGCACCAGCCGAACGTCTTCATGCAGGATTTTCTGCTGGAATTCGGCGATGTTCTCGCGAATCCTCCGCAACGTCGCCAGGAATTTTTTGTCCGCCGATGCGTGGGCCGCAGCGAGTTCGTCCGCACTGACACGCATCATATCGACGGTCAGCGTCTTGCGATCGAGCTTCGCCGTATACTCCAACACGGCTTGCAGGCCGCGCGTGCGGACATCGGCACAAATCCGCTGCACGACCTGCCGCGGCGACAGCGCTTCGCCGAAGAGATCAATCGTCCGCTGCCGTCCGGCTTCGGAGACGATGTCGCCCTGCACACTCAGCTTGCGGCGCAAATCCGCCAGCAACGCCAGCGGATCATCTTTCGTGCAATCCAGAACCGGGATTCGCAGGTCCATGTCTCGTCTTTACCAGCCCGCAGCGCAAGCAAGGGTTTCTTTTAACTGGTCAGCAAATTCAGAGGGAACCACGGAATACACGGACCACACGGAAGGAAGAGGGGACGAAAGACGGTTCTCTTTCTAGACTCTTGGACTCTTCCGTGTGATCCGTGTATTCCGTGGTTCCTCTCTTCGTCATGTTCCGGTCGCACGTTGCGATGCGGGTCGTCAAAACGATACAGTTTAGGCACTTTTGCCGCGCTTGACCACGCCACCGCTTTGGGAACGCCTTCGCCATGTCGTTGAAATTCATCGATCTCCGCAGCGACACCGTCACCAAGCCCACCCCCGGTATGCGGCGGGCCATCGCGGATGCCGAGGTCGGCGACGACATGCAGGGCGAGGACCCGACCGTTAACGCCCTCGAAGCCCGCATGTGCGAACTGCTCGGCATGGAAGCCGCGGTCTATGCGTGCTCGGGGACGCAATCCAACCAGCTTGGCGTCCGGGCGCATTGCCAGCCCGGCGATGAATTGCTCATCGACGAATCGGGCCACATCGCCAACTGGGAAGCCGGCAGCCCGGCGGTGCTCAGCGGCGTCACCGTGCGGACACTCCGCGGTCGCGAAGGGATGATCGACGTCAGCGATCTCGAGGGCAAAATCCGTCCCGATAACCAGCACTACTGCGTCACGCGGCTGGTCTGCGTGGAGAACACCACCAATCACGGC
>DASRYX010000475.1:0-3357 GCA_035686985.1 Planctomycetaceae bacterium
CTGCAGCGTTACGGCCGCGAGGAAATCCAGGAACTCATCGTCAGCCTCGGCGGCAAAGCGTCGTCCAGCGTTTCCAAGAAAACCGACTACGTCGTCGCGGGTGACGAAGCCGGCAGCAAGCTGACCAAAGCGCAGTCCCTCGGCGTGAAAGTTCTCACCGAGGATGAGTTCTTGGAATTGATTCAAAAGACATGAAGCCCACGGTTTCTTAACCGTGGGTCTCTTCATCCACCAAGACCCAGGGTTAAGAAACCCTGGGCTTCTTCGCTGTCATCACGCCGCTTTGACGATCGGATTCACCAGCGTGCCGATGCCGTCGATGGTGATCGAAACGAGGTCGCCATCCTGCAGCGTGAAGTCATCCGGCGGGACGATGCCGGTGCCGGTCAGCAGGAACGCACCGCTCGGCAGATCGTTCTCGCGCGTGAGCCAGTCGACGAGTTCGAGAAACTCGCGCTTCATCTGATCGAGATCGGTTTCCCCGGTGAAGGCGACCTTGCCGCCGCGCTCGATCGAAAGCTTGATCTTTGTGTTGGGGCGGTCAATCGGCGCCTCGGGAATCAGAATGCACGGACCGAGACCGCAACACTGGTTGTAAACTTTCGCCTGCGGCAGATAGAGCGGGTTCTCGCCTTCGATGTCGCGGGCCGACATGTCATTGCCAACGGTGAACCCGACGAGCTTTTTCTCGGGCGAAATCACCAGCGCGAGCTCGGGCTCAGGGACCGACCACTTGCTGTCGGCGCGCACGCGCAGCGGTTGCCCCGGGCCGGCGACGCGGCTCGGCGTCGCCTTGAAAAAGATCTCGGGACGCGGCGCGGTGTAGACCTTGTCGTAATGCGACGCCCCGGCCTTCGATTCTTCCATCCGCGCGACCTGGCTGCGCTTGTACGTCACCCCCGCGGCCCACACTTCCTGCCGGTCGATCGGCGCGAGCAGCGTCGTTTCCTTCACGGCCAGCGGCTTCGCCTTCGTGTCGATGAGATACCGCGCGAGCCCGAGCGGATCAGTCGCATGGAGGATGTCCATCAGGCTGTGAATGCCTTCGACCTGCGTAAGATCGAGAAGTCGCAAGTGGTCGCCTTCCCACAAGGCGATGTGAACGGTCTCGTCCGCCAATCGAACCCGCGCCAGTTTCATAGAAGAGTTACGCCCGCAACGAAGGATGGATGAACGACTCGCAAAGCGCGTCATCATAGTCGCGAGCGAAAGCGGACGGAATGCATCGCGTTCCACGAAGTCCGGCATTTTCCTCAATGCCGGACTTCTGCTTTTCGGTCTCAAATCAATGATGATTCGAAGGGCAGAAGCCCGGCATCGAAGCCAGATGCCGGGCTTCAACGGTGCGTTCCCTCGACCGCACGCGGCCGGTGTGACACAATCTGGCAACGATTCGCGATTCGTGTCCGTCGAGATGGTCTGCCATGACGTTGCCGCCGCGCAAGAGTACGTTGTTTCTCGCGTTGTTTCTGCTGGTGTACGGCGGATCAATCGCGCTCAGCCTGCACGAAATTCCCGGCGTGAGCCGCGTGATTCAATCGGTGACGGGGCTGCTTGCCATCGGTGCGGGGATTTTCCTGTGGATCGAACGGTGACGTTTTCGTAGCCCCCGGTTGCGGACAACCGGGGGCTAAATGGTTTGACCATCGGCCATCAACCATTAGCCATTGACCACCATGCATCATCACTTCACACCGACGCACTACCACACCGCCATCGGGCCGTACGAGCCGGTGCTGACGGTGGACGATGGCGACACCATTTCAACCACAACGGTGGATGCCCGCGGGTTCGATCACCGGCGGGAGCAGATCACGCCGCGTGGCAACCCGCAGACCGGGCCGTTCTTTGTCCGCGGCGCGGAACCGGGCGATACGCTCGTTGTGCAGTTGGACGCAATCCGGCCGAATCGCACGTACGGGTGGAGTGCGTCGTCGGTCGCCCCAAATGTGGTCGATCCCGGTTACGTCAAAGAACTACCCGAAGCGCCGCTGACGGAGTGGTTTGTCGACGCGGATGCGAAGACTGCGAAGCTGATCGCACCCGCATCAAAACTCGGCCATCTCAGCATTTCGATAGAACCGATGCTGGGTTGCTTCGGCGTCGCACCGTCCCGGAAGCAGGCGATCTCGACGGCGACCTCCGGCGAATACGGCGGCAACATGGACTACCGCGGCTTCGTCGCCGGAACTACGGTTTACTTCCCGGTCTTTGAACCCGGCGCGTTGCTCTTCGTGGGCGATGGTCACGCGGCGCAAGGGTGCGGCGAGATCGTCGGCACCGGCATCGAAATCAGCATGGATGTGACCGTCACCGTTCGCGTGTTGAAAGGCCGAACGATTGGCTGGCCGCGCGGTGAGAATGCCGAGCATATCTTCACCGTGGGATGTGCCCGCCCGCTCGATCAATGCGTCCAGCACGCCACCACCGAAATGCTCAAATGGCTGCAAACCGATTACGGCCTCGACGCGCTCGGGGCGAGCCAACTCCTCGGCCAATGCGTCCGCTACGACATCGGCAACATCTTCGATCCCGCCTTCGCGATGGTGTGCCGGCTGGAGAAGAAGGTGATCGGTGGCAGGCGGTAGACAGACAATCTGAACCGGAAGCGTTTTTCTTCGTATCGACCTACCACCTATCACCGACCACCCACCACCTATGAAAATCCTCGGCCTCACCGCATACGATCTCCGCTTCCCGACATCGCGGTCCCTCGACGGCTCCGACGCGATGAACCCCGATCCCGATTACTCTGCGGCGTATGTCGTGCTGCAGACGGATGATGACCGGTTCGCCGGACATGGAATGACGTTCACGATCGGTCGCGGGAATGAACTCTGCGTCGCCGCGATCAATGCGCTCGCGCGGCTGGTGGTCGGACATGACTTTGAAGAATTCACCAGCAATCCCGGCAAGTTCTGGCGGCATCTCACCGGCGACAGTCAGCTCCGCTGGGTTGGCCCGGAGAAGGGCGTGATTCATCTCGCCACCGCCGCGGTCGTCAATGCACTGTGGGACTTATGGGCGAAAGTCGCCGGGAAGCCGTTGTGGCAACTCGTCAGCGATTTCACCCCGGAAGAGTTTGTTCGCTGCATCGACTTCCGCTACCTCACCGACGCGCTAACTCCCAACGACGCACTCACGATTCTGCGCCAGCAACATGACACGAAAGCGGCCCGTATCGCCGAGTTGAAACGCAGCGGTTACCCCGCGTACACCACATCCGCGGGGTGGCTCGGGTATGACGATGACAAGTTGCGACAATTGTGCCGCGATTGTCTCGCCCAGGGTTGGGAAGTCTTCAAGATCAAGGTCGGGCGCGACCTGCAGGATGACATCCGCCGCTGCCGGATCATC
>DASRYX010000476.1:0-6055 GCA_035686985.1 Planctomycetaceae bacterium
GCGACGCGAGGTGTCGTAGACCGCGGTGAACGGATTGTGCTGCGTGTACCGCCACTCCGCTTCAGGGGGAAAAGGGTGCGCTTCCCCGAATGTGACATCGAGTTGACCGCTGACCGCCAGCAGGCTGTCACGCAATTCCTCAGCGGTCAGCCGTCGCCGTGAGAACCGCGCGAGCCAGCGGTTGTCGGCATCGCGCTCGGCTTGCGCGTCCCTGGTCTGACTCGATCGCTGATAAGCCGCCGTCGCCACGATCAGTCGGTGCAGCCGTTTCAGCCGGTAACCGTTCGCCACAAAATCAGCCGCGAGACGATCCAGCAGTTCAGGATGCGTGGGCGGCTCTCCGCGCGAACCGAAATCATTCGGCGTGCGCACGAGTCCGTGACCAAAATGCCACTGCCAGACACGGTTCACCATCACCCGCGCGAACAACGGCTGCGCGATGATCCGCTCGGCGAGCTCGCGCCGTCCGCTACCGCCGCTGGTACCGACCGCATCACCGCCAAAGACGGACAACCAGCGTCGCGGAATTTCATCACCGAGCTTTTCCGGGTCACCACGCAGATGCATGCGGACCGGCTTGGCGTCCGTGTCCACAACGGCATACGCCACCGGAAAGACCGGCGGCGGCGGACGCACGAGTTCCGCTGGATTCTGCGATTTACCGAGGGCGACCAATCCTTCGCCGTACTCCCGGGAGGCAATATGCTCCAGCCGGAACTGAACGCCATCAAGACCGGCCGGATGGGCATCGGCAATCACGCCGCGAACCTGGTACTCGCCGTCCGCCGGGCAGACCCATGCCATCGCGACATTTCGTTGCGGCCCCGGATGCAGGAAAAATGTTCGCGCGGGCAACCGCGTCCAGACTTCCACCGGCTCAGTCGAGGCGTTCACGAAGGCCGAGGGCGTATCACCCAGCGACCACGCCTGCAGCCCCGGCTTGCCATTGATGTTGTCCTTCTTCTCAGTGAGATAGCGAGGGCCGTCGGCCACATCGAGCAGGCACCAGTTCGCTTCGTTCTGAATTAGAGCCGGCCCCGTCAGGAACGGTTCGATCACATCGTTCGTGCTCCACACCGCGGCGGGCTGGACATGCAGCTGGCTGATATTCAATTCGACCCGCGTGGTGTCCGCACCATGATTGGCATTCGGCAAAATCGTCAGCTGCAACACATCCCCGCGACGCAGCGTGATCCGCTCCAGTCGCCCGGCACTGACATCCGCCAACACGACCGACGCGCCCTCGCCCACCGGCGATTCCGCAAGCAGACGAGCATGCTCGACCGCGAGCGGCTTCAATCGCTTGGATTGCTCACCGGCGGCGTTCACACGGGCGTCATACTCGGCGAGACGCTGCTGATGCTCCGCCATCACCGCCGCCGCAGCGTCTTTGTCAATCAGCGGAACCAGATCGCGCGGCTGTCCCTTGGGCTCACAGCCGGGAAAAGCGAACCGGGTGCTTTGAAAGATGCCATAGAGCGCGTAGTAATCCTCGGCGGTCACCGGATCATATTTGTGATCATGACAGCGGGCACAACCAAGCGTGAGTCCGAGGAAATTCTTGCCGAGGTTATCAATTACGTCTTCATGCGTAAGATGAATGTCCTTATCGATGTCATGACCGAATCGTCGCGCCACCGCGAGATATCCGGTCGCAACAATTCCATCCGTGGCCGCTTCACCGCGACGCTCTTCCGCCAGAAGATCACCACTGATCTGCAACCGCGTCAGCTCATCGAAGGGCAGGTCCTGATTCATCGCCCGGAAGACCCAGTTGCGATACTTCCAAGCATGGGGCAGCGGCCGGTCGGTGTTCTCTCCCGCGGTATCGGCATACCGCACGACATCCAGCCAGTGTCGCCCCCAGTGCACGCCGTATTGAGGTGAGTCGAGCAACCGCTCAACCACCTTGCTGAAGGCATCGGGGGAGTCATCGGCAAGGAACGCCGCGACATCGTCCGATGTGGGCGGCAACCCGGTCAGATCGTAAGTCGCGCGGCGCAATAACGTCCGACGATCCGCAGGCGGTGCGGTCGTCAACCTGTGTTCTTCAATGCGGGTATTGATCAGCGCATCGATGTCCGCCGCGGTCATCGATGTGCCGGATTTTGAGAGCGGTTGAAAGGCCCACCATCGGGCGGCATCCTCCCGCGTCATCCCGCCGATCGCCGCGCGTTCCTGTCGAGGATCCGGCGCACCGATCGTCACCCAGCGCGTGAGAATCGCAATTTCGTCAGCAGATAACTGGCCGCCCTGATCGCGCGGCGGCATTTCCAGATCACGATATTGAATCGCACGGATCAGCAGGCTTTCATCGGGCTTGCCGGGGACCAGCGCCGGGCCGCTTTCGCCCCCCTTGCGCCACCCCGGGGCAGTTTCCAGCGACAACCCGCCGCCGGCTTTCGCACCGGCGTGACACGCATAGCATCGCTTCACCAGCAGCGGCCGCACCTGCTTCTCGAAGAACTCTTCATCCGCTGCCTGCGATACCTCGCTCCACATAAAAATGAATGCGACGCTCCACGCCGCGCGTGTCATTGCGATCGCCATCCGATTCGAAGCCCGTCGTCGCATGCCTGCACCCGATGAGGAGACAAAACCGCCGGAAAGACATTGCCGACCCGGCTTAACTCACGCGGGGAAGCCGTTGACGATGGCTGTCGATGTGCGCCCGCAGTTCTTCGATCGCAGGCGCGACATCGCCGGCCGCCAGCGAATGTATGATGCGGCGGTGACTGTCGATGCCGACTTTCCATTCCGCCTTCTTTACGCTTTCACGAAAGCGTTGAAAGAAAACGTGCAGCAGATCACCGAACGCAACCAGCGGTTCCAGGCCACTGGCTTCCAGCAACGTACGATGAAACGCGATATCGAGCTCGATCCACGTCTTGAGATCGCGTGCCGTGCACGATTGATCGACGATCGCTTCGAGCCGTTCGAACCACGTCGCGTCATCAGCCATGCGCCGGGCCACGTGCGGCAACACGCCGGTCTCGATAATGGTCCGCGTTTCAATCAGCTGAATCGGGTCGACGCCGTGCAGCGCGGGATGAAAGCCAAGATGCTCCGTCAATCGCGCGACATCGATCTGACCGACGGTCAGCCCGACGCCGGTCTTGGCTTCAATGATCCCGAGGAACTCCAGTGACTTGGTGGCCTCGCGCACGCTCAACCGACTGATGCCGAACAACACGGCGAGTTCGTTCTCGTTCGGCAACCGATCTCCCGGCTTCAGCCGGCGCGAGGCGATGAAGTCCTTGATCTGCGCCGCGGCCTGGTCCCGAATCTTGCGTCGGGGAAGAGCTTGAAACAGCGCCATGAGTTCACCACGGAGGAAAATGAAGAGCGTTGAGACGGTGTTGCGGAGAGTCGAATCGAGTCGCTTGCGGCCCTGCGACTAACTTCCTAGATTATCTGACAATCTGCCACCTCTCAATTGTTCCGTGATCATCGTATCGGATTTCAAGCGGATTCGCTTGCCGATCGGACGTTCGCTCCGTTCCGAGGCTCCCGATGCCCACCGTCGCCATCACCGACTACACCTTCCCCGCGCTCGACATTGAGGAAGCGGCTCTGCAACCGCTCGGCATCACGCTTCGCGCGGGGCAATGCAAGACCGCCGACACGTTGATCCCGCTGGTCCGCGATGCGGATGCGGTGATCACGCAGTTCGCGCCCGTGAACGCGGAAGTGATCGGGCAGATGCAACAGGCGAAGGTCATCGTGCGATATGGCATCGGCGTGGATAACGTCGATCTCGCCGCCGCACGGGAACGCGGGATCCCTGTCTGCAACGTTCCCGATTACTGCATTGATGAAGTCGCGGATCACACGCTCGCATTCATTCTCGCGATGACTCGGCAAGTGGTGCCGAACACACTGCATTTGCGGGACGGGAAGTGGGGGCTCGCAACAGCCCTGACGGAAATGCGAACGCTACGCGACCAGACGGTCGGCGTCGTCGGATTCGGCCGCATCGGCCGTGCGGTCGCAGCCCGATTATCGCCGTTCCAATGTCGGCGACTGGTGTTCGATCCTCTCACCGATCGCAAGACGATTCAAACTGCCGGGTGTGAAGCCGTCGCGCTGGATCAACTTTTGGCTGAGTCCGATATCATCACGCTGCATTGCCCCTCCACGGCACAAACGCGGAAGCTGCTCAATGCCGACTCGCTGGCCCGATTGAAGCGCGGCGCCATCGTGGTGAATCTCGCGCGGGGCGACCTGATTGATACCCCGGCGTTAATCGAGGCACTGCAATCGGGCCATCTCGCCGGTGCGGCGATCGATGTCTGTGACCCGGAACCCATTCCGGCGGGCAGCCCGCTGCGCTCCATGCCGAATGTCATCGCGGCTGCACACATCGCCTCGGCCAGTCCCAAGGCGGTTCGCAAGTTACGGGAGACGGCCGCGCAGCTGGCGGCGATGGCGTTGCGTGGAAACCCGTTGCCGAATGTCGTCAATGGCGTTGCCTCGGTCTTTCGTTAACCAGTTCGCTTTCCAAGAAGAAAACGTCGCCAATGGGTTCCTTCACTGCGGTTGTCGATCTGGAACGCTTTGTCAAATCGTGCCTGATAACTGTCGGCATGGCAGACACGCCGGCGCAGCAGACCGCGGAGTCGCTGGTCCTGACAGACTCGATGGGCGTCTTCACTCACGGCACGAAGCTCCTCGGCGGATATCTCAAGAAACTGCGCGGCGGCGGTTATCAGGTCGGCGCGGTTCCTCAAATCGAGCGCCAGGGACCATCGTGGGCCGTGATTGATGGAAAGTCGGCACTCGGCCAGGTGGGCAGCCGAACGGCGATCGAACTGGCCATGCAGAAAGCACGGCAGACCGGCGTCGCGTATGTCGGCCTGCGGAACACCGGGCACATCGGCGCTGCAGGAGTCTACGCCGCCCTCGCCGCTCGGCAGGGTTTCATTGCCATGGTCACCGGCAACGACATCCCGAGCGTCGCGGCCCCGGGATCGCGATCGGCCGTGCTCGGAAGCAATCCACTGGCATACGGCATTCCGGTGTTTGACAGTGACCCGATTCTGCTCGATATCGCCACCGCCGCTGTGGCCGGAGGCAAGGTCTATGCCGCCATCCAGCGCGGCGAAGCGATTCCTCCCACCTGGTTGATCGATAAGCACGGACAGCCAACGACGGACGGCCGGCTGTACCCCGCGGAAGCCTCGCTCGCCCCAATGGCGGGACACAAAGGTTACGGCTTGGGATTATGGTGCGAGATTCTCTCGGCGGTGTTGCCGGGCGGACATCTCACATGGCAAGTCGGCAGCTGGATGTTCGATCCGCCCACGCAACCATCATGGCACAATGCGTCGTTCACAGTGATCGATGTCGCCGCAGTGGCCACGCGTGAGGAATACCAACGCCGTCTGAAGCACGTCATCGACGAAATTCACGCGGCTCCGACCGCCGACGGTATCAACCGCGTGCTCCTGCCCGGTGAGCGCGAATGGCAGAACCACCGGGCGGCCCAGCAGCACGGCATTCCGCTTCCAGCGGATGTGCTTGCCAAACTGAGAGAGTGTGCCGAGCTGACCGGTGTGCCCTTGCCGCTCTGATCACCGTAGTGGAGCCGACACGTCATGATGCGCTCGATACCGACTTGGTTCGCATTTCTCTTCACCGTCTGGTGTGCGGGTTCGACGCTGATCGCCGCCGAGCCGCCGCGGTTTCATGATCATTCGCTGTTGATCGCGCCGGAGTATCCGTGCACGTGGCCGACGCATCCCTTCCCACGATTCCAGATCACGCATCAACGGACGATCGGCCCCGATTCGGTCTACAACGTCGATGCCCTGTTCATCGATGGGAACACCGGCACACAGCTGGACGTGCCGCCGCATTCCGTGGCCCGACCGGATCTGAAGCGGGAGAAATCCGGTCCGCTGGGACTCGCTTACACCGACAAGATTGAGCCGTGGCAGTTCGGCGGCGAAGCCTGTGTTGTCGATATCCGCGATCTGCTCGACAAAGCACCGAAAGGAGTCAGCCCGCTGGTGACGCCCGCGCATGTTGAGCGATTCGAACGGCAGCATCGCCC
>DASRYX010000477.1:0-11725 GCA_035686985.1 Planctomycetaceae bacterium
CTGCTCGTCGGGGTTGTAGTGCTTGAAGGCGAGCGGGTTCTTCGATTTGGGACCTTCGTACTGGATCTTCGAAACTTCGGGGAAGTACGCCATGGTGTGTTCCTCGCGCGACAATGGTCGCACATGTGACGAGAGCGGGAAAAATCGTGCCCGCCATCGTAGCGGCGACCCTCAGCGCGGAAAAGCGCTCACTCGCCGACAATCACTCGAACAGCGTTCCCTGGGGATCGCTCGCCGCGGGATAAGTGACGTTGCCGTCAGCAACGACCGCTTCGGGAGTGAGGGCGTGTGGTCGCAGATCGCCGTTGGGCATGATGTGCTGGATGGTGTCCCCGCGGGCCGTGAGAAAGTCGCTCACCAGCCGGCGGTGACAGCGCCAGTAGACGCTTTCCGAACACATATACGCGGTTCGTCGCGCCCGGGCTTCCTTCAGGAGTTCGTCAATCGCCCGATGAAACACGTCCGTGAGCATGTAGTCGGCGTAGTTGCGAAAACTCTGATTGCGAAGCCCCATGTTCGGCGATGCTTCGGTCGCTGTGCCCTTCCGTCGTCCCCCCAGATCTTCGAACCAGCGGTAAGTGATCCCCGCTTTCGCCAGCGTGTCTCCCAGATTCTCGCGGTTGAAATGCGGAAACTTTCGCGATCCGGGATAACGACGGATGTCCGCGAGCAGTTCGATCTGGTGCTCTGCCAGTAACGCACAGAACTGCTCGGCGGAATGCGTCGAATGTCCGATCGTGAAGAGGTCCACCATCAGTCTCACGGCGTGGATGCGGGCGGCGACTGCAAGCCGACGGTGTTGACGGCCGTCACACGGTAGGTGTGCTTTTTCCCCGCCACGGGTTTCGTGTCGGTGTATTGCAGCGGCACCAGCGGCTGCGTCGGCGTGTCGCTGTATTGCAGGTTCTGAAAGATCGGACGGCCGAATGGGTTCTTGGCTTGTTCAGGAATCTTCGCGAGGACTTCGCCGTCCCGCTCGATGATGAATCCGGCAAGGCCGCTTTCGAGATCGGCTTCCGCGTTCCATGTCAGAACGTTGTCCTTGACCTGCAAACCCGTCGGTGCGGGCGGCGGCGTGGTGTCGGTAACCGCACTGTCTTTGACGTATTCCATCCATCGTCGAGCGATCATTTCGTTCGGTAGCCAGGCGGCTTTGAGCGGATCACCGCTGAATTTCAGTCCCGGCTCCGCGTCGCCGCCGGTGATCGGTGCCAGCCACGCCGAGTCGGTGGGCATCGCTCGCAACGGTTGTCCGGCCGCTCCCGGCAGCCGCGCGGTCAGGCAGGCGTCGAGCCATGGGATGGCCAGATAACGCTGGTTGCCGCAGTCGTGACTCGACAACGGATCGACCGCGACGCTGATCAGTCCACCCTTGGATCGGAGCGCGTGGAAGAATGTTTCGTTCGCGGGCCAGACGCCGTTGAACCGGTCGTCTTTCACCGTGACGCCTTCTTTGGTGCCGAGGTTGCACATCACCGGCACTTTCAACGCGGCGTCCGGCAGCTCGTGGGCTTTGATATTCGTCTTGCCCGGTTCGGCTTGCAGTAGCGGGACGCCGGACCGCAACCACGCGGCGGCGACACGGTCGGGATGCAGCAGCGTCATGCCCCCGCACCAGTGGCCGCCGCCGCTGTGTCCCCACAACGCCCAGGAAACCGTCGCGAGTTCCGGATGCCCCGACTTGGCGCCGAGGTCTGTCAGACAGCGCTGGAATGCTGCATCGGAGCCATTGCGTGGATCGCACCACATCTGGCAATCCGCCTTCTCGGGCTGTTCATACGCCGGGGCGAGCAGCGCACACTCATGTTTCTTCGCGAGGGCTTGCCAGTGGAGATCGTATGCCCCGGTGAGACCCGATCGGCACGAACCCTCCCCGCAGCCATGCTGATGGACGATGACACCGCGGAGCGTCTTCACGCCGGGCGGAATCCAGACCGTGTAATTGACCGGGTAAATCAGTTCCCCCGGCTGCGTCGACGCCTCGTAACGCACGCGGTAATACGGGGGATCCGCCGCCGGGAACACATCGTACGGCGTTTGCTGGGCGAGGAGCGTTGCGGGTAACAGCGCCGCAAAGGTCACGGCGCTGGTCAGGATGGAGAGCACGAACGGGCGGTTCCAGCAGCGATGAACGATCATGAATTTCTTTCGCACAGTTGTGGACGGATGTTTTCGCCGGACGATGTCGGTTAGAGTGTTCCGTTGATTTTCGGCGGGCGCTCGCCGAAACGGGTCTTCGGTGAAAGCGAGTTTCCATGCCCATCATTACGCTTACCGATCCGCAGACCGGAGCGGAAGCGAAAATCCTCTCCGATCTGGGATTCAATTGCTACTCGTTCACCGCGGTGGTGCACGGGAACCCGGTGGAAGTACTGGATGCCGTCCCGGGATTCGAAGCCGGCGACCAGCGTCCCAGCGGCAGCGGCATCCCGATTCTCTTCCCGTTCCCCAACCGCATCCGGCAGGGAAAGTTCACGTGGGCCGGAAAAGATTACGAGCTGCCACGGAACGATAAGTTCGGCAATGCGATCCACGGGTTCTGTCACGATCGGCCGTGGCGCATCGTCCGGCAGGGGGCGAACTACGTCACCGGTCAGTTCAAATTGAGTCTCGATGCACCAGATCGTGCCGCGCTCTGGCCGTCCGACTTTGTTCTGGAAGTTGATTACGAATTGCTGCACAATCGGTTGCGGGCCAACTTCCGCATCACCAACAGCGGCGAAGTTGATCTGCCGTGGGGCTTGGGGACGCACGCGTATTTCAAGCTGCCGTTGTCGCCCGAAAGCCGCGTCGAAGATTGCCTGGTGGAAGTCCCCGCGGATTCGTATTGGGAACTCATCGAGTGTCTGCCGACGGGCAAGCGCCTGCCGGTGGAGGAAGGCCGGGACTTGCGCGACGGCGAATACGTTTCGACGGTCAAGCTGGACGATGTGCTGACCGATGTCCGTTGCGACGGCCCGCAGTTTGATTGCATCGTGTACGATGAACGCGCCGGCTTGCAGGTCACGCAAACGTGCCCGCCGATCTTCCGGGAAGTCGTGGCGTTCACTCCGCCGAACCGCAACGCGGTGTGTTTGGAGCCTTATACCTGCGTGACCGATGCGATCAATCTCGATGGCCAGGGGATCGACGCGGGTTTACGTCGGCTCGGTCCGGGCCGCGAGTTCCACACGTGGATTGATCTGTCGGTCAGTCTCGTGCTCGCCTGATTGCCGCCGCGTGGGTGATCAGTTCTGCTTTCGTCGGCGGTGTGAGCCAGCCTTCCCGCAGCGCCACGAACAGCGCCGCGGCGATGAGATCGGCACTCGTCCCCGGATTGCGGCAGTGGCCATTGGCTCGCAGCCAGAGATCCAGTTCGTCGAACAACGTGTGGCTTTCCGGCGTGAACGGCCAACCGGCATGAATCACCACCGCCGCGCGTTGCCGGGCTTCCTGCGCGACGGTCAGTCCCGCCTTGCGAACGATCAACGAATCCGGGTGTTCCGACAATAATTGGAGAAACGCCGCGATGACGACTTGTTCCCACGGCGGTATCGCGCGATCGATCGCCGCCGCAGCAGGCTGTTCCGCCAACTTGCGAATCCGGGCGGCGAGTGAGCGAACCTCCGCAAATCCGTTCGCATATTGCGCGGCAATGAGGTCGCGGTCCGCTGCCAATCGCATGACTTCCCGCAGTGTCTGCGTTGGTTCTTCGGCAACGTCCTGGTCATCAACCTTGCCGATTCCCCCCGGCATTGCCAGACGGATAGCGCGGTACACGTCCGCGGCATCGCGCCAGGTGGTGCCTTCCAAAATCGTGTGCAAAGCGGAGACGGGCTCTCCGGGAGAGAGCGCCGCGAGCGGTGTCATCAGCAGCACAATGCCGAGGTTGATGTTCGACCGCGCGTGCTGTTGCGTCGCTTCAATCGCACTCAGCACCGTTCTGCCGATCGTGAGCGGCGTGGCCTCGGCAATCACCGGTGCAATACTTGCCGCGGCTTGCACGAAGTCGTCGTAACACAGATCGACAAACGACGCCCCCGGATGGACATTCCCCGGCTTTCGCGCGGTGGCCTCCATCAGGCAGGCGAGTTCGATGTGCTCGGCCAAAGATGTCGGCGACATGGGCAGTTCAGAAGTCATCGCGAATTATTCCGCAGCCGGTGCGGAGGCGTCTGCCGATGCCGGGGGATTCATCGCCGGGATCCCGACCACAGGGAAGTCTTCTCGCGGGCGCGGTGGTTCGTCATAGCCGGTGAGTTGATCCAGCGGCTTGCCGTCCGTCACTTGGCGGAGAAGGAGATACACCACTGTAGCCAGGGACCAGAAGAGACTGGTCTGAAGCGCCCGGGCGGACAGCTGCAGCCACCACTGTGTCGCCGGCATCAGGGAATCTGTCAGGGCGATGTCGCTTGCCGTCCAGTCCGCTGACCAGGCGACGAACCACGCGGCCATCACCACACCTTGACCAATCACCGCGCTGGCCGCCCAGATCACACCATACGCCGCAGCGACTAATCCCGCGGTCATCCACGGATGCGAGGTCACAAAACTGAAGGAGCGGCTGAAGGCGTCGAATCCGTCGCTGTCGTCGACCGCGACCGCGGCAATCATCAGCGGCCAGAGGATCGGCAGGACCAGCAGAATCACGCTCGCCGCGATCCCGAGTAGCGAAATCGCCGGTGAAACGACACGGAGCCAGACTCCGCCCAGTGCGGGAATGAACGCGGGGATTGCCAGCAGCGCAATCAAGGCTCCCAACATCATGATTCCCACCATCGGCGTCGCCAATGCGCCCAACGGTGCTCCGAGTTGCCGAATCGCCAGCTGAACCGAGCCGCGAAACTCGGCCCCTTCATCGCGACAGAACTCCGTCGCCGCGCAGCGACATAACGCCACGCCGAAAAACGACCACACCAGTGCCGCGACGACCCCGATCACGATCAGCGGCCATTCCGCACCGTGAAAATTCCAGAACGGAACGAAGACGTGCTGTACCGGCGGCACATCCGTCACCCAAGCCGGTTCGAGCCAGTTGACGGCTGGCAACGCCTGCAGCAGCGCCCAGCGCGACCAATCCGCCGCGAGAACGCCGCCGACGGCAATGATCAGTCCCGGCCACGAGAGCGCACACCCCAGGGCGCGGCCCAGTCGCAGCCACGGAAACGCACGCAGGAAGTCAATTTGACGGACGATCACAGGGTCGGACATCGAGGGCCAGACTTTCATGAAGACCAAGCAGGACGCTGAGTCCGCGCGATTATAGACGGCGGTGCGGCCGGAAGTCACCGCGTCGTCCGAGGCAAACCGGAGTGTCGCGAGAGTTCCGCAGCATGATAGAATCAGGCCGTCCACCCCGGAATGGATGCCGGCGCTCTGAGACCCAACTCGCGAGAACTTCGATGACAGCCCTGCGCGTACCGATCATTACGGCGAGTGAATATCTCCTGTTCGAGCAGCGCAGCGAGATCAAGCACGAATTCGTCGCCGGTCACGTCTACGCGATGGCTGGCGGCAAGCCGCGGCATAACCAGATCTCGGTGAATCTGTTGACAGAGCTGTCATCGGCACTCCGGCCGACAAACTGTGTCGTCTACAACAGTGATCAGCGCGTCCGGAATCAGCCCGGCGACACCTACTTCTACCCGGATTGCTCGGTCGCGTGCGGTCCTCGATTCGATGCAAAGGATCCCACGTCGCTGATCAACCCGGCGCTGGTGTGCGAAGTCCTCTCCGCGGCGACGCAGCAATACGATCTCGGTGAAAAAGCCGAGCTCAACAGCCGGTTTGAAACCGTCCGCAGCCTGCTGTTCGTCAGCTCTGAAGAAGTCCGAGTCGAACTCCGGGAACGCGGCCCGGCCCCGGACTCGGAATGGACCACGACGGTCTTCACGAATCCGGACGATGTCGTGTCGATCTCGGCTCTGAACGTCACGATTTCACTCGCCGCGCTCTATGCCAAAACCGATCTGCCGCTGGCGATGCGCGTCGTCGAGAATGGGCACTGAGGGTTCGCGGAAACTGATTTTGGAACGGACCATCGGATGCTTGTTCTCTTGTTGATGCTGCTCTCGGCAGCCGATCCCACAGCCGAACAGACCTTTCGCGATGACCTGCAGCCGATTCTCGAACGGCGCTGCGTGAGTTGTCATAACCACGAACTGAAAAAGGGCGGGCTCTCGCTGCAATCCGCGACGGGACTGAACGCCGGCGGAGACAGCGGCCCGGCCATCCTGCCGCGCAAAGCTGATGAGAGCCCGTTGCTGCAGGCCGTGATCGGTGAAAAGCCGGAGATGCCGAAGTCGGGGCCACCTCTCTCAGCCAAAGAAGTCGCCGCCATCCGCACGTGGATCGAACGGGGCGGTGAATGGCCCGACGGGCTGATTCTCGAAGAACGTCCGCAGGCCGATTCCGACTGGTGGTCTTTGCAGCCGCTGAAGAAACACACCGTGCCTGCGGCTGTCCATCAGTTTCCGGTACAGAATCCGATTGACCGGTTCGTCGGCGCGACGTTGTTCCAGCGAGGATTATCACCTTCGCCGGAGGCGGATCGCCGCACGCTCATTCGACGCTTGTCGTTTGATCTGCTCGGGTTGCCTCCGACGCCAGGCGAGATCGACGCGTTCGTCGCCGACCCGCGACCCGATGCGTATGAACAATTCGTCGATCGCCTGCTCGCTTCGCCGCATTACGGTGAACGCTGGGCCCGCCACTGGCTCGATGTCGTCCACTATGGCGACACACATGGTTATGACAAGGACCAGTTGCGACCGAACGCCTGGCCGTACCGGGATTACGTGATCCGGGCCTTCAACACCGACAAACCGTACGGCGACTTCATCCGCGAGCAGATCGCCGGGGACGTGTTCGCCCCCAACTCACCGGATGGCTTACCGGCGCTCGGCTTCGTTGCCGCCGGACCGTGGGATTTCATCAGCCACGTGGAAGTTCCCGAAACGAAGACGGACGGGCAGATCGCGCGCAGTCTGGATCGCGACGACATGGTCGTCAACACGCTCAACACGTTCTGTAGCACGACGGTGCAATGTGCCCGCTGTCATGCGCACAAGTTTGATCCGATCAGCCAGGCCGACTATTACCGTCTGCAAGCCGTGTTTGCGGCCGTGGATCGAGCCGACAAGCCGTATGACGCAGACCCGAACGTCGCGTCTCATCGCCGTGAGCTTCTAGCCGATGACCGCGAACTCTCCGAACACATCAAGACGGCAGAAGCACGCATAGCGGAACTCGCCGGACCCGAGTTAGCCGCGCTGGAGCAGCAACTCCGTGACAGCGACGAGACCGCCAAAAAAACGACGCAGGTGCCGCCGGAGTTCGGTTATCACAGCCAGATTGAATCGCAGCCCGACCGTACAAAATGGGTGCAGATCGATCTGAGCGAGCCGACAACGATCACACGCGTGGTGCTGATTCCGTGTCATGACACATTCAACAACATCGGAGCGGGATTCGGGTTCCCCCCGCGTTATAAGGTGGAAGCGGCCGACGATGCCGCGTTCGAAAAGGATGTGGTCACGCTCGTCGACCGCACCGCCGCGGACATCGCGCCGGTCGGAATCACGCCGCAGCAACATTCCGTGCCAGCGGTGCGCCGACGGTACCTGCGAATCACCGCGACGAAGCTGGCCCCGCGGCAGAACGATTACATCTGTGCGATCGCCGAACTGCAGGCGTTCTCCGCATCGGGACAGAACGTCGCGCTGAACAAGCCCGTTACGGCGATCGATTCGATCGAAGCGGCACCACGCTGGCGGAACAGTAACCTTGTCGATGGCAAGTTCCCGCACGGCGCGAATGCGCTCCCCGCCGAAGAACGCCGGGCGATCGAACACCGGCTCGCCGACCTGCGTGAGCAGCGGATTCCCCGAGAGCTTCGTCATCACCGTTCCGCGTTGCTCACCCGGCAGGCCGCGGTGCGAACGGCTCTGGCAGAGCTGCCGCCTGCACAACCGGTCTATCTCGCTGCCGTGCATCATGGGTCCGGCAATTTTGTCGGCCGCGGAGCGCTGAACGGGCAACCGCGACCGATTCACATCCTGGCTCGAGGTGATGTCCGTAAGCCGACGAAAGAAGTCGGCCCGGGAGTGCCGCCACTGGTGCCGGGATTCCCGTCCGCCTTTGAATTGCCCGCCCATCACACGGAATCGCAACGCCGGGCAATGCTCGCCGAGTGGGTGGCGTCGCCGCAGAATCCGCTGACGTGGCGGTCGATCGTGAACCGAGTCTGGCATTATCACTTCGGCCGCGGGCTGGTTGATTCCCCCAACGACTTCGGCCGCATGGGACAGTTGCCGACGCATCCCGAACTGCTCGACTGGCTCGCCCTGAATTTCCGCGAGGACGGCGGTTCATTGAAGTCTTTGCATCGACTGATCGTAACCAGTCACACGTACCGACAGACCTCGACGGATCGCCCCGACGCGGCGAAGACCGATGCCCAGAATTCATTGCTGTGGCGTGCCAATCGGCGAAAACTGGACGCCGAGGGTTTGCGTGACAGCCTGCTGTTCGTCGCGGGGCGGCTGGATGACCGCATGGGCGGCCCCGGCTTCCGCGATTTCATCATCGAACGCCCGGAGCACTCGCCCCACTTCGAATATCACCTTCACGACCCGCGTGATCCCCGTGCCCACCGCCGTTCGGTCTATCGCTTCCTCGTGCGTTCGCAGCCCCAACCGTTCATGAGCACGCTCGATTGCGCAGACCCGTCGATCTCGGTCGATAAACGCAACGAAACGATCAACCCCCTGCAGGCCCTCGCGCTGCTCAATAACGGTCTCACTGTCGTGATGGCCGAATCGTTCGCGGCGGATGTACCGCAGTCGGATCTCGCTGATTCGGTGACGTTGTGTTTCCGGCGTGCGATTGGTCGAGATTCCACAGCCGACGAGTGTGCGATTCTTACAGACTATGCGCGGATGAACGGCCTCGCGAACACTTGTCGAGTGATTCTCAATTTGAACGAGTTCGCATTCGTCGATTGAAGTGGGATCTGACTCGATGTCAACCGAAGAGCCTCAGCCTCAATCAAGTCGTCGCGGCGGCAAGTCCGGAGGCCGGGCACTACTAGTTGCAACGGAAGCACGCGAGCCCAATTCCGAACCGTGGTATGCGGTGCGATGCATCTTTCGCTGGAAATCGCCGAAAGCGAAACAACCGGGATGTCTGGTTTACGAAGAACGAATTGTTCTCGTTCGCGCTCATAGCTTCAACGAGGCCCACGAGCGCGGAGAAGCTGAAGCCCGCGAGTATGCGGCAGATGGAGACATGGAACTGCTGGATCAGTCCGAGGTGTTCCATCTGTTCGACCGCAAGATTACCGATCGGACAGAGGTATTCTCGAACCTGCGCGAGAGTCCTTTGCCACCAGACGAGTATGTGAAACGGTTCTTCCCTATCGATTGATTGGCTATATAAAGGCGTAGCGCTGGTGAGCGTATAACCCGGACAACCACACCGTTTGCCCGAATCCGCGGGCGTTCTGTACGTCTGACCAAGACTTTCTGCGGCGGACGGGGTTTCAAACCGAGACTGGGCTTGTTTCCGCGCGGGTGGCCCGTCGAAGATGGTAGAGAGATTTCTCCCTGCGTAGGTTGTGCGGGTTATGCCTGAGTTTCTGATTGTCTGCTGGGATCGCCAGCACGTGTCCGCGGTCCAGGCGGAAACACGCGGCGGGTCCGCGCGCCTCACCGGCGGATGGACCGGCACCTTTCCTGAAGGAATCGTTCCCACGCAGAACCCGAAAGCGGCCGGGGAATGGCTCCGCGGACAATGGCAGACCGCCGGGCTCACCGCGAAGTCCGTCTGGCTGATGATGCCGCGGGAAGACGTCATTCTGCGGCATCTCGAACTGCCGAACGTTCCCGACGCTGAACTGCCTGATCTCGTCCGCTTCCAGACGGCGGCGCGATCGTCCGTCAGCATGGATCAGGTTCATCTCGACTTCATGCCGCTGTCGCCGATTTCCACGCGGCCCGGTCGTGACGTCCTCGCGGTGACCTTGCCCAAAACCACGACCACGACGTTGACTGCGTTGCTGACCGCGGCCGAGCGTGAACTTGCGGGAGTGTCGCTGAGTTCCTCCGCCCTCGCCGCGTGGATTGCCGCAATGTCGAGCCGTCGCGGCGGCAGCGAATCGACGACGATGGCCGTCGCGTTTGGTCCCGGCCGCGTTGAACTGGCCATCGTGGAAAACGAACACCTGAACTATGCGCACGCCGCGCGGTTGTTCGATGACACGCACGGCGATCCGCAGGCAATCACGCTGAGCGAGATCAGCCGGACGCTCGTGGCCGCACGGCGGATGCGGCCGGAGATGAAGATCGACCGCGTGTGGTTGATCGGCAGCAACGATGCCTTCGCCCAGGCTCTCGCCGAGCGCGTCGAATGTCCGGTGGAGAACGTCGATCCCACCGAACGGATCGCCGAATGGGTGGTTCCCGAGGCGCTCAAGCCGCTGGCGGCCGATCGCGCGTTGATGTTCGGCCAAGCCACGCTGATTGGTCGTACGGCCCCGTCGGCGGTCGACTTCCTGCATCCGCGGCAACCGCCCCCGATTCGTGACCCGCGGAAACTGCAATACGCTGTTGGTTCGGCAGCGGCGCTCGCCGCGCTGTTCCTGATCGGCGGCATTGGTGTGATGTGGCTCGCCTCGCTGGATCGGCAGATCACCCGGCTGCAGCAGGAGCAATCCAAGCTGAATGATTATGTGCGAGTGGGTAAACCCTCGCTCGAGCAGGCCGGTATCGTCGGCGCGTGGGAGGATCGCAACATCGATCAACTCGCACAGATCGCCGAGCTGGAGCGGCTGATGCCGGGCGGCTACGAGCGGCCGTACTTCATCGACTATCTGTATCAGGTCACAACGAGTGGTGATGTGCTCGGGCGGCTGAGCGCGAATGGGGCCGCCAAGACTGAGCAGCAGATCTCGGAATTCAAGGCGAACATTTCCGACCGGCCCTACTTTGTGTCGTTGCCGAAGCCGGTGCTGACCAGTCGCGATGATCAATATCCGAAGTACATGGCCATTGATGTGCAGCGGCGGATCCCGCGTGTGACACCGAAACCGGTGGCGAGTGCGAAACCCGCGACGAAGTCCGCGACGACAACGAAGCCTGCGACCGAAAAGCCCGCTGCTACCACGCCATCCAAGTGAAACGAAGTCCTCACGGTTCCCGCTATGCAGCCTCGTGAAAAATATCTGTTGATCGGTTTCGCCGTACTCGGAGCGTTGTACTTCGGCGGCGGGCCGGTGCGCACATGGCTCTTCGAACCCTTTACCCGGCGGTATGATCAGATCCGTTCGCTCGAAACGACGGTGAAGCAGAAGAAGGCGGAAGCGGACACCATCGACTTCGCGCAGCTGAACCTCGCTAAATGGAAAGCTCGCGGTCTGCCGCCGGATACTCCCGCAACACCGAAAGCCCGCCCGACGGCGAACGTTTCGCAGCAGTTGTACCAAGACTGGGTGTCGCAACTGACCGCGGTCGCGGGTTGGAGTGATGTGACCGTCAAGCCGCTGCAGATCGGCATTTCCCAGAAGGATGTGTACGCGAGCGTGCCCATCTCCGTGGAGGGGGAAGCCACCTTCGGCCAGTTGTCGCTGTTCCTCTATCAGTTTCGCCGTACCGGCTTGATGCAACGCATCCGCAAGCTGGATATCCGCAGCTTTGAGTCCGACGGCGATCCATCGCTCAAGGTCTATCTGGAAGCGGAAGCGCTGGCG
>DASRYX010000478.1:0-2911 GCA_035686985.1 Planctomycetaceae bacterium
GATCGAGCAAGCCGGCTATCAGGACGCGGAACGGGAGGGCGAAGCTCCTGCTGAGCCGCGCAAGCTGCCCCGTGGCACCGATTCCACGTCGATTCCCACAGCTCCCGCAGACGGTGTCCGTTCGGCTCAGTTCGAACAGCCCGCACCGACGACAAAACCGGCCGCGATTGTTCCCGACGAAAAGACCTTGGCGGCGACACTCGCCGAGGTCGATGTCCAGCTGCAAAAGGAAAACTGGCTCGCCGCGCACAAGGAACTGTCACGCGTGTATTGGGCGCATCCCGAAAGCCGCGAGGAGTTCATCGACCGCATCAACCACACGGCTCAGGCGATCTTTTTCAGCCCGCAACCGCACTTTGTCGAACCCCACGTCATCAGCCCGGGCGATCGTCTGCAGACCGTGGCGAGCAAGTACAAACTCACGTGGGAGTATCTCGCGCAGCTCAACCAGATCGACCCGAAGCGGATCCGCGATGGCCAGCGACTGAAGGTGATTCGCGGTCCGTTCTCCGCCGTCGTCGAGTTGAGCGATTACTCGATGACCGTCAACCTGCAGGGGTACTTTGTGAAGCGGTATGCCGTCGGGATCGGCAAAGACGATGCGTCACCGATCGGCAAGCATGCGGTACTCAACAAAGTGGTAAACCCGCAGTACACCACGCCAGACGGCAAGGTCATCAGCGGCGATGACCCGGCCAATCCACTCGGCGAGCGCTGGATCGATCTCGGGCACAGCTACGGGATCCACGGGACGATCGAGCCCGACTCCATCGGCCGGGCCGCCTCCCGTGGCTGCATCCGTCTGGGCAACGAAGACGTGATCGAGGTCTACAACTTTCTCGTCAACGGCAGCGAAGTCACCATCCGCCCCTAGGAAGCCCACGGTTTCTGAGCCGTGGGTCTCTTTCACAACTCTACGGCAGGTCGGCAATCCCGTCGCGCCACAGCCACCCCGAGGCGGCGTCGACGCCTTCGTTGGTCAATGAGTAACTGGTCACGACGCCGAAGAAGCTGAATCCTGAGGCTTCATACGTCTCAGCACCGGTGAAGTCGCCGGTCCAGTACGAGAACACGCTGATGGAGAATTCGGTGTACGTGCCCGGATAGCTGTTGATAATTCCGCCAATGTCCTGCGCTTCCGTGCGGGCATCGCCGATCAAGGCGAAATTCAGGGTCGCCGTGGCGGAGTTGCCCGTCGCCGCGTTAATGGTGCCGACGAATTTGCTGCCGCGAACCGCGGCGTCCGCAGTCCCATTAAATCCAGTGAGCAACACCAGTGACAGAATGAATGCGCGAACCATGGAAGCGTCCTCGGACAAGGGGAGTTGTCTTGAGCCGCGACGTCGAGCGCCCGGCATTGGGCTCAGCTGATGGGCGGGATTGTGGCAAAATAGGTAAGGAGGCTGCAACCTCGGGCCATAAAAATTCATAAAGTGACTCCGGCGGCATCCACAGTATCAGTGACCTCTGCCGTTGCGGGTGGTGTAGTCTTATCCATCTGATTACATTGATAAGACCGGTCCGCGATTCCGCAGTGCTTCTTATTCCATCTCTGTTGGATATCCGATGGTGTGGCGCTCTCAACACCTCGCTGCCTTCATGTTCGCTGTCGTTCTGCCAGGGACATCGTTCGCCGCCGAGGTGGAATTCGAGCGTGAGATCGCCCCGCTGCTCATTCGTCGGTGCCTGGAATGTCATGACGATGCCAACGCCTCGGGCGGTCTGAGCTTTTCCAATGGTCCGTCCTTCACTAAGGGCGGCGACAGCGGCGTCGCGTTCAACGTGGGTCACCCTGGCAAGAGCCTGCTGCTACAGCGGGTGACCGCGGGTGAAATGCCGCCTCTACGACAAGGCAAGCCGCAACCACTGCCGAAGGACGAAGTCACTGTTCTGGAGAAGTGGATCCAGCAGGGTGCGAAATGGCCCGCGGGTCGGAAGCTCGATCCATATGAAAAGACGACCGATGTTCGCGCCGGGCGTGACTGGTGGTCCTTGCAACCGATCAAGCGGCCGGACGTTCCCCAAGTCTCGCATGCCGAATGGCAAGCCAATCCGATCGATGCCTTCGTGCTGGCAAAGCTCGAACAGAACGGCTTCACGCCCGCCCCCGAAGCCGATCGCCGCACACTGATCCGTCGATTATATTTCGATGTCGTTGGCATTCCGCCGGTGCGAGAAGAGATCGAGGAGTTCGTTGCGGACACATCGCCGAATGCATGGGAATCGCGCGTTGAAAAATTGTTGTCGTCCCAGCATTTCGGCGAGCGCTGGGCGCGCTACTGGCTCGATGTGGTCCGCTTCGCCGAGACGAGTGGTTATGAGCGCGATCAGACGAAACCGTTCGCATGGAAGTACCGCGACTGGGTGGTCAAGGCACTCAATGACGACATGCCGTATGACCGGTTCATCATCGAACAGCTCGCCGGGGACGAGATTCCTGAACGGTCGGTCGATTCGGTCATTGCCACCGGTTTCCTGCGCTTCGGGACGTGGAACGATGAACCAAACGATCCTGCCGATTATCAGTATGACCGGTTGGAAGATCTGGTTCATACGACATCAACGGCGTTTCTCGGTCTCACTGTAAAATGTGCGCGATGTCATGATCATAAGTTCGACCCGATTCCGCAGGTCGACTACTATCGGATGGCGTCAGCGTTCTGGGCGGGTCCGATCGGCGCCCGCGATCGCGCGTTGCTGGGCGGACCCTCCGCCGAAGAACTCGGTGTTCCCGACGTGCTCGGGTGGACCGATCTCGGGCCGAAGCCGGCTCCGCTGCATCTGCTCAAGAAGGGCGACCGGCATCAGCCGCAGCAAGTCGTCGAACCCGCGGCGTTGACACTCGTTCCGGAAAAGCACGGCGGTTTTGCTTCGCCCTCGGAAAGCGCGAAGACTACCCAGCGGCGCTTAC
>DASRYX010000479.1:0-4542 GCA_035686985.1 Planctomycetaceae bacterium
GTTAATCAATTCCGCCGGAGAGTATGTGCGACCACACACTTCACAATTATCACCGTACTGCTCCGGCGCGTGACACTCCGGATTCGGGCACGTTCCTTTCACGAACCGGTCGGCAAGGAAGGTGTTTTCAACGGGATCGAAAAGCTGCGTGACATCCTTCTCGGCGATGTACCCGCCTTGTCGCAACGCGGTCCAGATTTCGTGGCAGATCGCGCGGGTGGAATCGCTGTGCGTGCTGCCGTAGTGATCGAACGCGATATCGAACTTGCCGAAGTCCGCGAGATGGGCTTCCCGCATATCGGCGATGAGAGCGGTTTCCGACCGGCCTTCCTGCTTCGCGCGGATCATGATCGCCGTGCCGTGCGTGTCGTCCGCACAGACGAACACGCAGCGGTGGCCGCGGAGCTTCTGGACGCGCACCCAGATATCGGTCTGGATGTACTCAACCAGATGCCCGAGATGAATGTGCCCGTTGGCGTATGGCAACGCGGCGGTAACGAGAATGCGACGAGTCATGCGGGAATTCAGGTGGTAGGTGGTAGGGAGCAGGTGATCGGCAGAAAAGAGATCGTGGTTTTCTTCCTGCCACCGACCACCTATCGCCTGCCACCTTCCGCCAGACTTGACGCCGGACGGACACTCGCGGAGATTCTACGGTTCACGACCCCGAACCGGAAGGACGCTGGCGGGGTCACTGGGAAGCGATTCCCACGGAACGCGAAACCGCGAGCGGGAATTCGCGTCTTTTCTGACCATCAACCCTCAACCATAGACCATCAACCATTCCATGGCTCTCATCAACGACAACTATTCCAAGCTCAAAGCCGGTTACCTCTTTCCCGAAATCGGCCGCCGCGTGGCGAAGTTCGCCGCGGAAAATCCCTCGGCGAAGATCATCCGGCTCGGGATCGGCGATGTCACCGAACCGTTGCCGATCGCCGTCACGGCGGCGATGCACGCTGCGGTCGATGAGATGGGTCGCCGGGAATCGTTCCGTGGCTACGGCCCGGAACAGGGCTACGATTTTCTCCGCAACGCCATCGCTCACAACGATTTTCACAGCCGGGGGGCGAAAGTCGCGGCCGATGAGATTTTCGTTTCCGATGGTTCCAAGTGCGACACCGGCAACATTCTCGAAATCTTCGGCGCGGGGAACACGGTTGCGGTGACGGACCCGGTGTATCCCGTGTACGTCGACACCAACGTGATGGCCGGTCGCACCGGATCAGCAGATGACGGCGGCCGTTATGCCGGGCTCGTTTACATCCCGGTGACGGCGGAAAACAATTTCACGCCGGCGCTACCGACGCAGCATGTCGACCTGATCTATCTATGTTATCCGAACAATCCGACGGGCACCGTCGCCACCAAGGAAACGCTGCAGAAGTGGGTGGACTACGCCCGCAAGGAAGATGCGATTATCTTCTTCGATGCGGCGTACGAGGCGTACATCACCGAGCCCGGAATTCCGCACTCGATCTATGAAATCGAGGGGGCCCGCGAGTGTGCCATCGAGTTCCGCAGCTTCAGCAAAACGGCAGGATTCACCGGCACGCGGTGTGCCTTCACCGTCGTCCCGAAGGGTCTGACCGGCAAAGCCGCGAACGGCGAACGCGTCGAACTGCACGGGTTGTGGAACCGCCGCCACACGACGAAATTCAACGGCGTGAGCTACATCATCCAGCGCGGGGCGGAAGCGATTTACTCCGACACCGGCAAGCCGCAGGTGAAGAAACTGATCGATTTCTACCTGGAAAACGCCAGCGTCCTGTGTGCCGGTCTGCGCGCCGCGGGGTTGACCGTCTATGGCGGCGTCAACGCTCCGTATGTGTGGTTGAAGACGCCGAGGAACCTCTCAAGCTGGGCGTTCTTCGACGAGTTGCTGTCGAAGGCCAACCTCGTCGGCACTCCCGGCAGCGGCTTCGGTGCGGCGGGCGAAGGTTATTTCCGCCTCAGCGCCTTCAACAGCCGCGAAAACATCGAAGAAGCCGTGAAGCGCATTCAGGCGGTCGTGTAGACATAGAACATGCCGTAGGGTGGGCTGTGCCCACCAATTCGTGCGGGAAACGTTCTTGTCACAAAAGGTGGGCACAGCCCACCCTACTTCTTCCCGAGCGCCCGCTGCTGCACGAAGAATTCCTGCAGGATCGCGCGGCACTCCGGCTGAAGGACGCCGCCCATGACCGTGCAGCGATGGTTCAGCCGCGGGTCGTCGGTGATCTGATACAGCGTGTGGCACGCCCCGCCCTTGGGGTCGGTCGTGCCATAGATCACCGTCGGCAGCCGGGCCTGTACGATCGCCCCGGCGCACATCGGGCAGGGTTCCAGCGTGCAGACGAGCGTGCAGTCGTTGAGCCGCCAGGACCCCAGCGATTCCGCGGCCTGCGTGATGGCGATCATCTCCGCATGGGCTGTCGGATCCCGCAGCATCTCCCGCTGATTGTAGCCGGTGCCGATGACCCGCCCGTCATGCAGAATCACTGCCCCAACGGGCACCTCTCCCTCTTCAAACGCCTGCCCGGCAAGCTCCAACGCCATGCGCATATACGGTTCATAAAAGCTCAGCGTCGGCAGATCGTCTTGCATGAGGCGTGGCATCGTCCAAGAATCGTGTCGAGTCAATTTTCGATACGATACCATTCTGCGCGGGTCGCGTAACCGCAGCGAGGATGACGAATCAGGGTTTAACGGGGGCTGGAACGGAAAACTTGAGGATGCGCTGGGCACCTCCATCACAGATGTAGAGATGGCCGTCTTTGTCGAAGGCCACGCCGTGGGGATGGTCGAGATCGCCGCCCTCTTTGCCGGTCCCGGTGATGCCGAAGAGGTACTGCCCAGTCGGACTGAAACATTGCACGCGGTTATTGAGGCTGCTCACATACACCCGGCCATAGCGATCGACGACGATACCGATCGGCCCAAATGTGTGGGGGAGGTTGCCGAACGGATAGGCACCAAACCCGCCGGGCTGATCCCCTTTGTCGCCCCATTTCATGAGGAATTTTCCGTCGGCGGTGAAGACCTGCACGCGGCCCTGAATGCCTTCGGTCGTGTAAATTCTTCCTTGGCTGTCCCGCGCGAGGAAATGGGGCCCGCCGAAGCGCCCGCCCCTGTTGCCGATGCCGTCGAATTCTCCGTCACCCTCGCCGTACTGTCCCCATTGCGAAAGATAGGTGCCGTCGCGCTGCAGAAGTTGCACGCGATGATTGCATTGGTCAGCGATGAGCACTGTCGATGGTGAAGGAAAGAGCAACCCGCCCGGCTGGTGGAACTCACCGTCACCAGCGCCTTGTTTGCCGAACTCGCGGACCAGCTCCCCATTCTCGCGATACACACCGACTTTGTGCTGAACCATGTAGGTGAGATACAACAGCCCGGCTTCATCGATGGCAATGCCGCCAATGATCGTGCTGCGCCGCTCAGGTTTGTCATGCGGCAGATTAAAGCCACCGAGATGCCGGCCATCGGTCGCGAACTTCTGCACGCGAGCATTGTTCAGATCGGTGATGAACAACTCGTTCTGCGGCGTGAACGCGATGCCGATGGGGGACGAAAACTCGCCCGCTGCGGTTCCTTTTTTACCCCATTCCTTTAAGAAAACGGGCTGCGGTTCCTGACCGTCGGCGACCGGCAAGCACGCGACGAAGAACAACCATCCAATCGCAATAGGTTGCCGCATCACTACCTCGCTCCCATCGAGTCGCGTCAATCATTCAGCGGCTGGCTGCTGCGCAGGTACGCGAACAGGTTCTGTAGATCGGCGTCGCTGAGGGTGTTGAGCTGTCCCTCGGGCATCAGCGATTTCTTCATGACGACCTGATCTTCGATGGTGGACCGCTCGATCGAGACGGTTTGCCCTTCCGCCGTTCGCAGTACGAGAACTTGCGGGTCTTGTTCGACAAGAAAACCTTGCACCACGCGGCCGTCATCCAGGATCGCGATGTGGGTCTCGAAACCTTCGCGGATTTCGGCGGACGGATTCAGGATGTTGAGCAGCAGCCGGGGGACGTCATCGCGTTTGAACGTGGTGAGATCCGGGCCGATCTGGCCGCCCTGGTCGTGCAGCTTGTGACATTTGCCGCACATCTGCAGGTAGATTTTCTTGCCGGGGTAGGGGTTGCCGCCGTCGCCGTTGGTGATTATCGCCGCGTACTTTTCGAGAGCGGCCTGCATCTCCGCGGTGGACGCCCCCTCGACACTGCCCCACAACGTTTTCACTTGCGCGGCGAGCTGATCATCGCGCAGGATCGTCAGCTTGCGAACGGTTTCGATGGGAATTGACTTCGCCGGGATGCGGCCGTCGCTGACCGCTTTGACGAACGCCGTCGCCCAGGGCTTGCGGCTGACCAGCAGCGCCTGCGCTGGTGCCCGCAGATCATCGGTCATCTGGCTGTACTGGGCCAGCACCGTTTGCGGCACATGCTCATCGTTGTACGCCGCGAGTGAACCCAGCACGGCGGCTTTGAGATTGTCATCCGCGGACTTCACGAGCAGATCGAGCAACACCGTCAACGCTTCGGGCGACTTCACTTCACCAAAGAG
>DASRYX010000480.1:0-3149 GCA_035686985.1 Planctomycetaceae bacterium
CCGCGTGTGGGCGCGGATGTTTGGACAGGGCCTTGTTGAAACCGAAGAAGATTTCGGTGCGCTCGGCACACCGCCATCGCACCCGCAACTAGTGGACTGGCTCGCGGCCGAATATCGCGGTGGCGGCTGGTCACTGAAGAAGCTGATCAAGACGATCGTCATGAGCGACACTTATTGCCAGGCATCCGAGATCACGCCCGAACTGCGGGACGCCGACCCTCGCAACGTGCTGTTGTCGCGCGGGGCGCGGTATCGATTGAGCGCGGAAGTCGTGCGTGATCAGACTCTCGCCGCGTCTGGATTGTTATCACTCAAACAGGGCGGGCCGCCCGTCATGCCGCCGCAACCGGCCGGCTTATGGCGGTCCACCTACAACGGCACGAAATGGATCGATGCGGAAGGCGAAGATCGTTATCGTCGCGGGATCTACACGTACCTCAAACGGACCACACCGTATCCGTCGTTCATGACGTTCGACGGTGGCAGCGGCGAAGTCTGCCAAATCCGCCGCATCCGCACCAACACGCCTCTGCAGGCTTTGGTCACGCTTAACGATCCGGTCTATCTCGAAGCGGCTGCGGCATTGGCGAAACGCATGGTGAACGACGCCGATGATCCGCCCGGGTGTGCAAAACGGGGATTGCGACTCGCTCTGCTGCGGCCGATTCGCGACGACGAAGTCTCGCCGCTCGTTCGGTTGCAGAAGGAAACGCAACAGGCCTTTGGTAACGAAGCCGACGAAGCCGTTGCGCTGATCAAAACCACACGCGGCGACCCCGGCACAATGCCCGCTCCCGAGTTTGCCGCGTGGATCGTCACCGCGAGTGTAATCCTGAACCTCGATGAATTCCTGACGCGGAATTGATTTTGTAGGTCAGGCTGTGCCTGACTTTTCTCCTCCACGTGCGATGAATCAAAGACGTCAGGCACAGCCTGACCTACAAGAGATGACCATGAATCTTCTAGAAGACATCACGCGTCGGCATTTCTTTCAGACCACTGGTCTCGGTTTCGGTGCGGTCGCGTTGCAATCGCTGATGGCGCGTGACGGACGTGCGGATCACCCGCTCGCAGTGAAAGAGCCGATGATCGCCCCGCGGGCGAAACGGGCGATCTATCTGCACATGGCGGGATCGCCGTCGCAACTCGAGCTTTTCGAGAACAAGCCCGAGCTGCAGAAGCTGCACATGCAGGACGCGCCGCCGTCATTTCTCGAAGGCAAGCGATTCGCGTTCATCAAGGGGGTGCCAAAGGTCCTCGCGGGGCAGTTCCCGTTTCATCGATACGGCGAATCGGGCCAGACGATGAGCGAACTGCTGCCCAACCTCGGCCGCGTCGCGGACAAGCTCTGCGTCATCCGCACGGTCCACACCGAACAGTTCAACCACGCCCCGGCTCAACTCTTCATCCACACCGGCACGCCGCGGCTCGGCAGCCCGTCGCTCGGCTCATGGGTCACGTACGGCCTGGGCAGCGTGAATGAAAATCTGCCGGGGTTCGTTGTGCTGCTCTCGGGGGGAAAAACGCCGGATGCGGGGAAATCGCTGTGGGGTTCGGGCTTTCTTCCCAGCGTGTATCAGGGGGTGAACTGCCGCACGAATGGCGACCCGGTGCTGTATCTCAGTGATCCCGCGGGGATGGACCGCCCGCTGCGCCGCCGGATGCTCGACACGCTCGCTGAGATGAACGCCGCCGAAAATCGCCGCAGCGGCGATCCCGAGACGCTGACTCGTATCGCACAGTACGAACTGGCTTATCGCATGCAGACCGCGGTGCCGGATGTGATGGACATCTCGAAGGAGCCGCAACACATCCACGAGTTGTACGGCTCGAAACCCGGCTACGTCAGCCCCGCGGAAAGTGCCGACGATCCGCGCGTCCTCTACAAAGGCGATGACCCGACGTTCGCGAACAACTGCCTGCTCGCCCGGCGGCTCATCGAAAACGGCGTGCGGTTTGTACAGCTCTACGACTGGGGCTGGGATCACCACGGCTCGTCGCTCGGCGAGAGCATTGACGAAACGCTGCCGATTAAAACTCAGCAGACCGAACGGGCGATTGCGGGACTGATTACCGATCTCGATCAGCGCGGCATGCTCGACGACACGCTCATCATCTGGGGTGGCGAGTTCGGCCGCACGCCGATGATGCAGAACAATGTCCGCAGCGAACTGAAGAAGGGTTACATCGGCCGCGATCACCACCCGCACGCCTACACGATGTGGCTCGCCGGCGGCGGCATCAAGGGCGGCCTCTCCTACGGCCAGACCGACGACTTCGGTTACTACCCCGTCGAAAAGCCCGTCAGCATCCGCGACCTGCAAACGACGATCCTGCACACCCTCGGCCTCGACCCGCACCGCTTCAGCTACCCGTATCAAGGTCTCGACAACCGCCTCATCGGCCCGACGGATGAAGGAAAAGTGCTAACGGACATTCTGGCCTAGGGCATGAAATTGACATAGAGCTAAGAGATGGCAGTTTCATTCCTCGGGAGTGGATTTCAGCCGGCAAATCCGCATGTTTGCGGAATGTGTACGATGCCGTTACCGCTGGACACGGTGTTTTGTCCGCATTGTGGATTTCAAGTGCGGTCGGCGACTCCCGACCCGGTGGACGTCCACACAAAGGATTTCTTGCTGTCCGTGCTCATGGCGGTGCTGACGCTCTTCGTAACGCTCCCGATGAATTGGCTGGCTCTAGGCAGTTTGTTGCTTCGGGGTACGGGATGGCTCAATGCGGCAGGACTCTTTCTGGTGGCGATCTGGAATGGCTATTTTATCGGTCTGCCATTGATGATCATCACCCGCCGGTGGTATGTGCGGGTCCAACGGGGCGAATTCTATCATGCGTGGATGTGGCGTGACTATTAGTTTCTGCAAATGATGGTGCTGCTCGGCGCAGTCTTGCTCGCGCTTGCGTTCATGGTTTTTATGGCGATCATTTCATGATGATCGCCTTCGCACGCCGAGTGTCGTAGGGTTTGCCGAGTCCACGAAGGCGAACCCCGATTTGGCGGGACGGTGTTGCGACCGGGTACCACCTGGTGGTACCCAACTTCATTTCATAAGTTCTGCCAACAAGTCATCATGCGGATACGGAGGCCCGCGGTGTTGGCGGAAGACTTCGCCGTAGGGGGTGTTGATTGC
>DASRYX010000481.1:0-4249 GCA_035686985.1 Planctomycetaceae bacterium
AACAGGGACTGTTCACCGCCTACGCGCAGATGGCGCGCGATGACCTCGATCTCGTCTTTCATCTCGGCGACTACATCTACGAATCTGGCGGACGCGACGGGCGGGTTCGCAAACACGCCGGGAACGAGATCAAATCGCTCGCCGATTACCGCGTCCGACATTCGCAGTACCGCAGCGATCCGCTCCTGCAGCACATGCACGGCGTGTGTCCGTGGCTGGTGACGTGGGACGATCACGAAGTCGACAACAACTACGCGGCTGAAATCTCGGAAGAGAAGGACGTCGATCCGGTCGCCTTCCTGCAGCGCCGTGCGAGCGCCTACCAGGCATACTATGAGGCGATGCCGCTCCGCCCGCGGTCGCTGCCACAAGGCCCGGAGATGCGGTTGTATCGCAAGACCTCGTTCGGATCGCTAGCCGAGTTGCTGCTGCTCGACACGCGGCAGTACCGGAGCGACCAGCCCAACAACGACAAACCGAGCGAGATCAATGACGCCGCACTGAACCCGAAATCGACTATGCTCGGCGCAAAGCAACGTGGATGGCTGCAGTCGCGTTTGCTTGCCTCGAAGGCCACGTGGAATGTGCTGGCGCAGCAGGTGATGATGGGGATGGTGACAGCCGTCCGTGAACCGATCCTTGGCAAGTGCTCAATGGATCAATGGCCGGGTTATGCCCACGAACGGATGGGGCTCGCGCAGTTCCTGGCCGACCGCCGTGTTCCGAATCCCGTCGTCTTGACGGGGGACATTCATTCCAACTGGGCGAATGAACTGCGGGTCGATGATCGCCAACCGGAAACGCCCGTGGTCGCCGCAGAATTTGTCGCCACCAGCATCACCAGCGGCGGCAACGGCCAGGCTCAGCCGCCGTACTTGGAACGTCTGCAGTCGGCGAACCCCGGCGTGAAATTCCATAACACCGAACGCGGATACATCCGCTGTACGGTGACGCCGGAGCGATGGACCAGCGACTACGTCGGCGTGGAAGACGTGACGAAACCGGACGGGAACATTGTCACCCGCGCCTCATTGACGCTGGAAGCCGGATCGTCGCAGATCCACCGCGCGTAGCATCACAACATGCTCGGCGAGGGATTGTGCGGAAGATCGATTTCGTCACGCGTCAGGTCCCGTTGCTCGTCGTAGGTGAAGCCGCGGTAACCGGTCAGCGGCGTTTTTTGTTCAAAGCTGCGTGAACCGTCGGGTAGTACCGAAAGGGTCGCCCACTGCACGTACGCGCGCAGCTGCTGTTCGGAGTCAAATGTAGCAACCAGGGCTTGCGTCTGCCCCGGCTTGAGACCGTACAGGCACCACATCACGCTCTCCCATTTACGGAGCCGCATCGGTCGCGAAGCCGTGTTGCTTACGGTGCACCGGGCCGTCAAACGTCTTCGAAGTTTTGAAGAGCTCATAGCGGCCATCACCGGCCATCGCCAAGGTCTTCGCTTCCATCGCGGCGATCTCCGGCGGCGTCATCGGCTGAAAGTTTTTGACGATTTTCAGATTCTGATCGAGCACCTTCTCGGAATCGATTCCACTCACCAAGGTCGCGACCGGCAGTGAAAGAACGTAGCGGATGGCGTCTTGCGGAGTGATCCCCGCCTCGGTGACAATCGAACCGTTACCGCCCAAACTCTTCATGCCGATCGGTGCGATGCCCCGGCGTAACAGCTCGGGCAGAACCTGTCGCTGAAAACTACGGAAATGGGCATCCATCACATTCAACGGCATCATCACCGCCGCCCATTCGAACGGCATCGACAGCATTTTCAGATGAATGCCGGGATCCTTGTGGCCCGTGAATCCGACATACCGCACTTTCCCCTGCTGCAACGCTTTGATGCCGACTTGAATCGCACCATCCGCGGCGAAGATCCAGTCGGGATCATTGTCGTAAATGATCTCGTGAAACTGCCAGAGGTCGAGGCGATCGGCCCGCAGACGTCGCAGGCTGTCGTCGAGATGCTGCTGGGCATCCTTCGCCGTCCGTCCACAGACCTTCGTCATGAGGAAGACTTTGTCGCGGCGCCCCCCAGCCTCCAGAGCCTTCCCCATCCGCTCTTCAGCCACGCCGTCGTGATAATCCCAGCAGTTATCCATGAAGGTGATGCCTTCATCGACGGCCCGCTGAATCAATCGCAGGCTCGCATCCTCTTCGAGCTTTTTCGGATTTGTGGCTGCATGGCCGCCCAGTCCGATGATGCTCACCGGCTCTTGACTGCGACCAAACGGACGCCGGGGAATACCGCTGGGATCAGGCGATTGAGCCATGACAGAACTCCCGAGAGAAACGGCAGCCAGTCCGGTCGCCGCCTGCTGAAGAAAGTCTCGACGATCAGGGTTGCCGTCCATTGACCACTCCTTGAGGGAATGTAGTGGCTATTGAATCGAACCTGGGGTTCTGGCACCCGGTCGCCGGAGATTATCACGCTGCAGAAGGTACGTTTCCGGCGTGAAATCATACGGTTCGCCAATCAGTTCGCGATAGGTGCGATGCTGGCTCGGCGACAGCACCGAGCGGATCCCCTCATCGATTTCGCGTCGGGACTGGTTGAAATTCTGTACGGTGCGATCGCGGT
Source organism: Planctomycetaceae bacterium (assembly GCA_035686985.1). Lineage (GTDB taxonomy): Bacteria > Planctomycetota > Planctomycetia > Planctomycetales > Planctomycetaceae > DSVQ01. The sequence continues at coordinate 2,582 of DASRYX010000481.1, forward strand.
CCGTCTCATAGCTGCGACGGTACTTCGCCATCTGCCGGGCCCATTCGCGATTCGATTCTTCGAGCCGGCGGCGCTGTTGTTCGGACAATTCGAGTTGTTTCTGCAGCTTGGAATCAGTGAAGGCGTCATAGCCCCGATACTGCAGATCAAGCTGGTTGTAGCGCTGCCTCGTGGGAGGATCCGTCAGCAGTTTCTCTGATGCCGCGCCGAGCTCCTGATGGTAGACGGCGAGCAGTTCCTGTTCGCGCAGCCTGCGTTGGTCGGCGCTCAATCCTTCCGGTAATTCTGACAGCGCTTTCTGATAGCGATCCCAAGCCTGCGAACGGATTTCTCCCAGCTGAGTCAGTTGCTCATCGGTCAGTTTCAGGTGTTCGCGGACCCCGGTACTGGAGTACCAGGCGGGACTGCCGGCCTGCGATGATGTGGACGCCGGCCTCTGGTTTGCTGGAGGGTCCGACTTGGCGGCGGGGGGAAGTTGCACAAAACTGAAAACGGCTGCCAGCCCCTCGGCCGCGAGCGCGTACATGCGGAATTGAGTGTTCATGGTATCGCCTCGTGTGATAAGGGCCCGCTGCTCCTCGCGGTGTGCAGTTTCTATGCCCGGCGCCGCCGATGCCCTCCAACCACTGCGAACGACTGATTCCGATCCAATTTCTATCACAGGAGCCGCAATCTTAGGCGGTTCGTCGAACAGTCTGGCCGCAGGACACGCAGCCGCTGTTATAGGTCGAAACCCCAAACCATCTCGCAGGCGGATGGTGAAGTCTGCTAGAATCCCGGACGAGCCAATGGATGAGCGGCCCCTAGCGCCCGGGGATTCTCGATGTTGCCGAAGACCATGCTTCGTCTTGGTTTCTGTCTTGTCCTGCTGACCCCAATCGTCTGCGGTGCCGAGACGGATTCCGCTCAGGAAAGCGAGGGACGCGAGTTCTTCGAGGCGAAGATCCGCCCGGTGCTCGTCGAACACTGCTATCGCTGCCATTCCGCGGCGTCTGGCAAATCGGAAGGCAATCTGCAGCTCGATGCTCGCTCCACAATCCGCAAAGGGGGCGATCGCGGCCCGGCGGTCGTTCCCGGCAAGCCTGAGGAGAGTTTGCTCCTCACGGCGATGACGCATGCCGACACCGACTTGAAGATGCCTCCGAAGAAGGACCGTTTACCTGATTCGGTCATCCAGGATTTCCGATCGTGGATTGTGAAGGGGGCGGCTGATCCGCGCGACAAAGCGACGCCGGGCGCATTGCCGCCGGTGAGTCTCGAAGCCGGTCGTGAGTTCTGGGCGTTTCAGAAACCGGTCGCGCACGCGCCGCCCCGGTCATCGAAACCGGAATGGGCCAAACGCGATCTGGATCATTTCATTCTCGCGCAACTCGACTCCGCCGGGCTGACTCCCGCGCCGGACGCAGCGCCACAAACTGTCTTGCGCCGGGTCTATTTCGACCTGATCGGACTGCCGCCGTCTCCGGAGACGCTCGAGCAGTTTCTGAAATCGGTCTCCCAGGACGGGCTCGACCTCGCGCTCGCCACCGAAGTCGACAAGCTTCTGACCTCGACACAGTTCGGTGAACGCTGGGGGCGGCACTGGCTCGATGTCGCGCGATTCGCGGAATCCAGCGGCAAAGAGGCGAACGTCTCCTTCCCCTATGCGTTCCGGTATCGGGACTATGT
>DASRYX010000482.1:0-5819 GCA_035686985.1 Planctomycetaceae bacterium
GCTTCGATGGTGGCCAGTCCGCCATCCGGGTCGACACGCACTTTCGAGGCCCGCGGGTAGGCTGTCTGCAAAGGCGGCAACCGGCGCGTGGGAACTTCGTCGACCGCCGGGGCGAGGCGATCCACCAGCTTCCAGGTTCCATCAAGAACGAGCAGACCACACTCCGCATCGGCCTCGGAAAGGATCGGCCCCTCCATCGCCAGCCGGACATACCCGGATAAATCTGCTGGACGGCGTGGCCCGCGGAAAAAGTTGAACCGCAGGTCCCCTTTCAACCAGGCCACGGTGCACTTCCTCACGCGTTCCTTCGGATGCATGATGATCACGGTGGGTGGCGGCACGAACATCAGCGGGACCCGTTCGACGGTTGAAGCGAGACCTCAACAGAGTAGCGAATTCCCCGAGTTTGAACGACAATCGGGCACGATTCAGAGTCGCCCACGTTGATGAGTCGCCTGATCCAATGCGCGTCGTGCTCTGCCATCATTGCTGGACCTGGGTGTTCCCGCAGGGGCCCGCCTGTCCGGAATGCAAATCGGTGATCACACTCGACGAGGCTGACCCTTCCGCCGATGAGATGACCGCCCGGTTGGGCACCACGGCACTGCGGCTCGGTGAAGTCGGCTGGGAACGTCCCAAACTTCCACCCCGCGGCGAACTGTGGGCCACCTCGACCGGGCTCTGCTATTGGCCGCTGCTCTCGAGCCAGCCGAACGGCTCGATTGTCTCGTTTGAGCGTGTCGCGGCCCGCGATCACTCATGGTCGGTCTTTTCCCTCTGGCGTGCCTCGCCACCCGTGCGAGAAATCGCCGCGACTGAGGACGCGTCGACGCCATTTCCTTTGTCCGTCGAGACACCGTCGCAGGGCTTTCTTGATGTTCCCGGAGCCGCATTTTTCCCGCGCGAAAACCTGGTGAAGGTCGTCTGCCGGGGACGAAGCTGGACGCTGTTCCGTACCATCGGCCGGACGGTGCGGTTCACGGCTTACTCGGTCGCGACCGAATGGAAGCCCGCGTGGCAGACCTTACTACGACAAGACGCCTGGCGACATCTCGCGGGCAGAGACACGTAGGGTGGGCTGTGCCCACCATCTTGACCGAACATGAAGAATGGTGGGCTCAGCCCACCCTACAAGATCAGGAGACCACGTGAGCCAGACACATGTCATGCCACTCGTGATCCCACTTGCTGTTACCGACGAGGACGAGTTTGCTGCCGCTGTCCAGCAGGTCCAGTTCCTTCCCGCGGCGCTCGACATAGGCCAGCAGTTCACTGGGAGCCAGCGCAACCGCGGTGGTGTCTTCGGGGATCACTCCCCAACAGAGTGTGAGCCGTCGGGCAATATCCGGGCGGTCAGTCAGGGCCAGAATCGGGACGCCTAACCGCTGCCGGGAAAGAGCCATCGCCGTTTTGCCGCCGCGCGTTGCCACGGCGATCAGGTCCGCTCCTAATTTGGCCGCCGCAGTCCCGGCTCCGGCGGTGATCGCTTCGGTGATCACTGTGGCGCGACTGCGTGATGTCGGATGCAGATCCGGCCCCTGCCGCGGTTCGAGCAATCGTTCCGCGTCCTGAGCGATGCGGCTCATCATGGCGACGGTGGTGACCGGGTGCTCGCCGATCGCGGTCTCTCCCGACAGCATGACTGCGTCGGTGCCATCGAGAATCGCATTCGCCACGTCGCTGACCTCGGCACGCGTCGGCAACTCATTCTTCTGCATGCTGTCAAGCATCTGCGTCGCGGTGATCACCGGCAATCGCCGCTCATTGCACAGGCGGATAATCCGCTTCTGCATCGTCGGCACGCGGGTGATATCCGCCTCGACACCCAGATCACCGCGGGCCACCATCACTGCGTCGGTCTCGTCGAGAATGTTCTCGAGGTCCGCGATCGCTTCAGTCTTTTCGATCTTGGCAATTATCCACGGCGGCGTGGTCGTGCCGTGCTCGGTGATCAGTTTGCGCAGATGGCGAATGTCCGCGCTACTGCGGACGAAACTCAGCCCGATAAAGTCGAGCTGATGATCGAGCGCCCACGCGAGGTCGTCCCGATCTTTATCGGTGATTGCCGGCGTGCTGAGCGCGACACCGGGCAGGTTCACGCCTTGTCGGCTACGAATCAGCCCCGGTTGCTCCACCACGCACACGGCTTCGCCAATCTCCACGTCGGTGGATTGCACGCGCAACGCCACGGAACCGTCCGCGAGCAGCACACGATCACCGGGCCGCAGATCGTCGATCAACGGAGAATAGGTGCAGGTGAGATGCTCCGGATGATCCGGCTGCGGCTCACGCACGAACTTGATGATCGCATCCTGCCGGCACCGCAGTCCTTCGGGTGGAAGCTCGCCCAAGCGAATCTTAGGGCCGGACAGGTCCCCCAGAATCCCGACCGGGCGGTGAATCGCCGCGGCGGCCTCCCGGATGGCATTCACCACGGTCGCGTACCACTCGTACTCACCGTGCGCGAAGTTGATACGGAAGACATCCACGCCGGCCTGCAGCAGTTCCTGCAGGCGCTCGGGGCTGGCGGAGGCGGGGCCGAGCGTCGCCACGATCTTCGTTTTGACGAGCGACCCCTCGGCATAGCGGCGTGTGATCCCATCGGCGATCGACATGACAATCCTTCGAATGGCGATGGGCGGGCACGCCACCTATTTCGGCGGCGCGAAGAGCGGCTCGTTCTGCGGCTTGACCGTGTCACCCGGCCGGGCGACCGGCAGCTTCGCAACGAGTCGTGCCGTCGTGGGAATCTTGCAGATCTTGTCGTTACACGCCTGGTAATGAACGATAATCTCGACCTCTTCGTTCATCCCACCGGCGGACGCCGGAACATCGAGCGTTGCCCGGATGTCGGTTTTGCCGTCGTAGACCAGCTGGACGGTGCCTTCTTCCGGGGTAAATTTCTTGCCGGGCGGATATTTCACCTGCGTGAGTTTCGTGCCCTGCTTCGCCTTCCATTCCACTTTCGTGGGATAGCCCGTTTCATCGAGCGGCGGATTCGCGCCGATATGCCAGTCCGGTTGAATGGACAGGCGAATGAGAATCTGACACTTGTCACCCGCCGGCAGACGATCGACCGACAGATGCGCTTCGGCTTTGACCAGATCTTTATCTTTCTCGGTCGGCTTGGCCTGCCCGTATGCCAGACCGCATGACGACAGAACGGCGGCAAGCAGCAGACAACGCCCGGCCACGAAGGCCGCCGGGCAAGAAAACATTCCCTGAGACTGGGTGAACATCGAGAGTCCTTTGCGCATGTACTGACCTCCTCCGGTGTCCTCGCCCAGCACGACGACGTCGGTTTGCTTCCCGGCGAGCGGACGACCCACATCCGTCTCCGCCGGTCCAGAAACTATAACCGGACCGCCGCGGAAATTGCCACGCCAAGGCCCGCGTCGCGGAAGAGAGGGGCGGGTGAAGCTCGCCCGGTTCAGTAGTCGTACCGGACGCCCAGACCGATCAGCTGCTGGTTATCCTGCAGCAGCGAGTACTGGGCGTTCTTTCCGTTGTAGAACTGCAGCCCGAACCGGAAGACGTGGTCGGTTTTGAACCCGCGCCACTGCCAGCCGGCGAGCACATTCAGACTGCCGCCCCAGCTGACTTCTTCACGCAGATGAATGTTCATCGCAAAGTAGGGTTCGCCGCGAAGTCCCGTCGGACGCCGCGAGTCGACTTCGAATCCGGTCTGAACTTCCCACGGCTTCGCACCGCCGCTGGTGAAAATGACCGCGTAACCGACCTCAAAATAGGTGCGGATCCATGGATGCGGAAAATAGCCCACCCCCGCGACGACGGCGTCCCGCACGTAATTGATGCGGTTGAATCCCGGGTTCTTGATCAGGAACTCATCACCCAGGTGGGAACTGATGTGGTAGTACCCGAGTTTCGCCTGAAACGGACCTTCGCGGTACGTCAGCGGCACGCCGGCACGGAAATCCACGGCGTTGACGTCGCGCTCATCTTCGGGAAGGAGCCGGACAAACGCCGCTCCTTCGACATCGAGCTGAAAGCCCTCGGGGTTGATCGTGCTCTGATTCCCGAAGCGGACGAGGCCGGCCCGACCGCCCAGCGCGCTGTCCCACAGCATTTGTCCGTGGACTTCCTGCAGAAACGCGGTCGACAGCCGGGGCTCGCGCTCTCCGGCAACGTACGACTTGTACATCAATCCGCCTGGCATGACGGACCAGGACCATTCCTCGCCGAAGGTCGGAAGCGAATCTCCCGGCGTTTCCACCGTGATAAAGCCCGGGTCGTCGGCGAAGACGGTGTCCACTTCTTGAGGAGGCAGACTGAACTCGGAGTCGGCGGCGTCGAACTGCGCGTACAATCCCGTTCCCGAATGGATACCGAGCATCCATCCAGTGAAAAGGACAGCGATCGCCGTGAACCGACTCACCGCTTGAACTCCGGGCTTGGGAACAGCGCCTTCCTGCCAGAGCACAAGGCTCGACGCGCAGGTCACAGTTGCCCAGGGGGGAGGATCGGGGACTCTATCAGTCGCACCGTCCCCGGCCTAGACGAACTCCGACCCTGTAACCGCTTCGAGCCGCATAAACTGGAAACTGGGTATGACTGTCGACCTGCGCACAATCGGCAGATTACGATTTTCCGCACAGGCCCCCGAGTCCAACACGATCACGGTTGCATGCCCGCAACGGGCACGCTAAACTTCCCGACTCGTTTGAAATTCCCCGCGGATCGTCCCGCTTGGGGTCCGGCTGAATCCTGAGGGGATTCGGCCTTGATTCGGCTTCTGCATCCGATGGACTGGCAACACGTTCGGTCATCGGGAGGGTTTGACGCTGTGACCATCGATAAGAGCTTGAAACGTAAGGGTCGTCTGGCACGTACGCGGAACGTGCTGCAGCGTCATGAACGCATTCAGCAGATGCAGGCCGATGACCGCTGGAGCGACACGCAGAGCCCGTTTGGTCTTCCCAAACTGCGCATCGTGAAGCTCGTGGTCGGCAAGAAGAAGAAAAAGAAAGCTGCGGAAGCTGCCGGCGGCAAGGACGATAAGAAGAAAGCCGCCAAGAAGAAGTAATCCGCAGAACGACTTCCCACTCGCAATTCGTTGGGGGTGGAGGCATGACTGCGGATTGGGTGCGGCACCGTGCCCTCAGCAGTTGAAAGCCTCACAACCCAAATTCACTCTCGCGTTTCACCGTCACGCGCCTTAAATTGGGTGGGATGGGTGAAGTTTGCGAGGGGCAGGACCAGTTAGCGTTCTGCATCACCTCACCGCCGGGAGTGGCCCGGCGGTTGCGAGTGCTGTGATCCAGGGAGGGCTTTCGCTGCGCACCCATTATCCAGGTGCGTATGCTCCGCAAACTTCGGCCCTACCTTGGTTATCCGCTCAAACGCGGCCTGCGTCGCCAAGCGGCTCAATATCTTCATGAATCCCGTGATTGCCTCGGCCTGCAACGGGAGGCGTTCGATCGCATCCTCGGGCTCAACGCGGACAGCGACTTCTCCCGTGAGCGCGGTCTGCGCCCGGGGATGACACTCGCCGAATTCCGCCGTGCGGTCCCGATTTCGGATTTCGAGACCTATCGGCCGTATGTCGAACGCCTCAAGCAGGGGGACACTTCCGCGCTGCTCGGCCCAACGAACAAGCTGCTGATGTTCACGCTCAGCAGCGGGACCACGGCGGAATCCAAGTTCATTCCGATCACCAATCACTTCATGAAGGATTACCGTCGCGGCTGGTCGGTGTGGGGGATTAAGGCCTTCGATGCACATCCCACGCTGCACTCGCTCGACATCGTTCAACTCAGCAGCGATTACGATCAGTTCCGCACACCCGGCGGAACACCGTG
>DASRYX010000483.1:0-7889 GCA_035686985.1 Planctomycetaceae bacterium
TACTCGCCGGAACATCGCCGCGGATTGTCTATTGCCATTGTGCCTTCGCTCAGGTCTTGCCAAAGGACGTGAAGCAGGGCGTACTGGAACAACTGGGTGCGTCCGCGGTCGACGTTGAGTGCGTGCCCGATCTTTGTGAAATGTCGGCACGGCGTGATCCCTTGCTCGCCGAGCTCGTCCAGTCACCGCGCGTGCGAATCGCGGCCTGTTATCCCCGTGCAGTGCGCGGATTGTTCACCGCCGCGGGATGCTCGCTGACGAACAATGTAGAAATCGTCAACCTGCGCGTGTTGAACGCCGATGACGCCACCCGGGCGTTGTTGTCGCCTGAACCCGTTATGGAAACCGCCGACGTGGAGACGCCAGCGTGATTCCTGCCGTATCCACGATTTCCATCGCCTTGCTGGATGGCGCTCCGGGGCAATCATTGCCGCGCGAATGGCGCACATCGGTGCTGAGCCGTCTGCTTGAGAATGGCTTTCCCGTGCGGATCATTCGGGATCTGAGCAACATCGGCAAGGACATCCTTGCGCTAGGCTGGATGGATGCCGGCGTGTCGGGCACCGCCGCGGAGAATGTGCAGGACGTTGCCGGGCTGGCCCCCGAGGCGGTGCTGGAACTCGTGTCACAGCGTGCCAGTGGTTCTGCCACCCCGGGAAAACGCTGGAAGCCGTGGTTTCCGGTTATTGATTATCAGCGTTGCACCAACTGCATGCAGTGCCTCAGCTTCTGTCTGTTCGATGTGTATGGCGTCACGCAGGATGGCCGCATCCAGGTGCAGAAGGAATCGAACTGTAAGACGGATTGCCCGGCGTGTTCGCGTGTCTGTCCCGAAGTGGCGATCATGTTCCCGAAGTACAAAGCGGGACCGATCAACGGCGATGAAGTCCACGCCGACGATATCCGCCGGGAAGCGATGAAAGTCGACATCTCGGCCCTGCTCGGCGGCGACATCTACAGCATGCTTCGCGACCGCAGTGCTAAGGCAAAGTCCCGTTTCTCACTCGAGCGGGACGATGAACGAGCGCTAAAAGAACGGCAACGCTGTCTCGACAAACTGAAACGCGACGGCAGTGCAATGGAAATCCCCGCGGAAGTGCTGGCGAGTCTGCCCTCGGCGGAAGAAATTCAGGTCAAAGCGGAACAAGCGCGGCAGCGCGCGGCTGACGCTCTCGCCCTGCAGGCCGCCCGCGCGGCTGGCCCAGCGACGGAGAGCCGCTGATGTTCGTCACGCTGCAACTCGCTCGCCGTATGATGATGCAATCCACGCCGCGCGGTCTGTGGAAGTTCGCCTGGAATTTTGGCTACAAGGGGATGCGGTCAGTTCAGCGTTTCAAGCGCCGGTTGAAACAGGGCGTGCACTTTCCGCCGTTTCTGTTCATCTCGATTATCAGTTCCTGCCAGTTGCGCTGTCAGGGGTGCTGGGTCGACGTCGCTGCCAAGCGTGAAATGATCGCACTGGACGATCTGAACCGGATTGTCAGCGACGCCAAGAAGCACGGTAACAGCTTCTTCGGTCTGCTGGGCGGCGAGCCGTTCATGCATCCGCAACTGCTGGAATTTCTCGCCGTACATCCCGACTGTTACTTTCAGATCTTCACGAACGGTCAGCTCATCACGCGCGAAGTCGCGCGGGAACTCCGTCGTCTCGGCAACGCCACGGTCCTCATCAGTATTGAAGGATCCGAGATCGTCAGTGACGATCGTCGCGGCGGCATGAACGTGCTCAACAAGACGCTGGAAGGCTTGCGGAACTGCGTCGCCGAGCGGTTGATCGTGGGCGTGGCCACCAGCGTCTGCCAGACAAATTACGATCTGGTCAGCGAAGCCTGGCTGCGGCGCCTGATCGACATGGGCGTGATGTATGCGTGGTTCCACACATACCGCGTGGTGGGGCCGCATCCCTCGCCGGAACTGGCGCTCACGCCGGAGCAGGTCCTCGCGATCCGCCGTTTTGTTGTCAAAATGCGGCATACGCTGCCGATCGGCCTGGTCGATGCATACTGGGATGACAAAGGCCAGGCCCTCTGCCCGATGGCAACCGGCGTAAGCCATCACATCGGCCCATCCGGCGCGATCGAGCCGTGCCCGATCATTCAGTTCGCGAAAGAGACGATTCACGACGAGCAGCCGTTGTATCAGCTGATGACGCAGTCCGCGTTTCTGGACGATTTTCGCAAGACCGCGGCTCAAGCCACGCGCGGCTGCATTGTGCTCGAACGGCCGGATCTAGTGCGCGAGTTAGTCCATAAACACTCCGCACCTGATACCACGCAGCGCGGCACGGCGCTCGCCGAGCTGGAAGCCCTTTCCCCGCGCACGAGCCAGCATCTTCCGGGACAGGAAGTCCCCGAGGAACACTGGCTGTATCGTTTCGCAAAGAAGCATTGGTTCTTCGGTTTCGGTGCCTACACCTGATCGTTGGCGAGTGAGTATTGCATGACGACGCTATCGCTGCCCATTCTTCAATTGCCGCGGCCGGTGCCGATGCAGAAGGAACGTCCGCCGAAGGAGAACATTCCGCAGACGCGTGCGGAACGCGAGCAGATGCGGACGGCGTTGCGGGCGTTTGTGCGCGAACGCAAGCCGGTCACGCCGCTCAGTCTGGAAGAGCTGCGGCAACTGTCGGAAGAGTTCGTCGCCGAACGGGCCGTTCCCGCGATCTACACGGATTATGTCGCGGTGATTCTCAGCAGCGAAATCTGGCGCGACGCCCTCGCCGCCGTCCCCTACAACCGCCGGCTGCTCCTGCTGCCCAAATGTCTGCGACTCGAAGAACGCTGTCCCGCGCCGTTCGATGAACTCGGCCTGCTCTGCAAGCAGTGCGGCCTCTGTTCCATCCAGGATCTGCAGGAAGAAGCCGAGCGGTTGGGGTATGCAGTGCTCGTCGCTGAAGGATCGGCGCTGGTGATGGCCATCATCGAAACCGGCCGGATCGAGGCGATTGTTGGTGTCAGTTGCCTGTCGGTGCTCGAAAAAGCCTTCCCGTACATGGAAGCGGCGGCCATCCCCGGCGTGGCGATTCCGCTACTGCAGGACGACTGCCACGACGTGACCGTCGATCTCGAGTGGATCTGGGAGACGATCCATCTCACGAGCCAGGATCGGACGTACCGGCTCGACCTCGACCGTCTCCGTCATGACGTGCAGCAATGGTTCACCGCGGACGCGCTGAACCACATTATGGGCCCGGCGACGAATGATGCCGAGCGGCTCGCGCGGGAGTGGCTCGCCCTGGACGGCAAGCGTTGGCGTCCATTCCTGGCGGTGTGTGTCTGGAAAGCATTACAAAGTAATTCGGAAGCCGTGCCGAATGACGACCTCCGCCGGATCGCGATTGCCGTGGAATGTTTCCACAAGGCGTCGCTGATTCATGACGACATTGAAGACGCCGACGCCGAGCGTTACGGATTGCCGACTTTACACACGACGCACGGCGTGCCGATCGCGTTGAATGTGGGCGACCTGCTGCTGGGCGAAGGTTATCGTCTCATTGGCGAATGCACGGCGGAACCCGCGCGCGTCGCCGCGATGCTGCGGGCTGCCGCCTCCGGTCACCGCACATTGTGTGTGGGGCAGGGCGACGAACTTCGCTGGTCCCGCGATCCCGGCCCCCTGGCTTCTTCAGCCGTGCTGGAGATCTTCCGCAAGAAGACGGCACCGGCGTTCGATGTCGCATTGCAACTCGGGGCGCTGTTGAGCGGTGATTTCACATTGTCGGCAACACTCTCCCGCTTCAGTACTGCGATGGGAATTGCGTACCAGATTCGTGATGATCTTGACGATCTGAACGAGGACACATTTGCCGCGCGACCGACGTTGCCGCTGGCGTTGCTGTACGAACGCACCGCCGGAGCTGACGCGGAACGATCTGTCGTTGAAAAGGCGATCGCAGGTCAAGCCAGCGCCGAAGAGCAAGCGGACGTCCGCCGGTTGCTCCATCTGTACGACGTGCCACAACGATGCCGATTGCTGCAGGAATCGTATAAGGAAGAGGCGTTACGCGCCTTGGCGGAACTGAAAACGCCGAGCCTCAAGGGGTTGCTCCGACGCGTCGTCAGCAAGATCTTCAGCCTCGAAGTCAAAGGTTGGTGCAGTGAGTTTGAGGCTCGAAATGCTGCAGGTGGCGCGGCTGGCGGCGAAGCTCCTGCAGGAAGCCTCGCCGCGAGTCATTGAGTTTCTCCGCACGCAGCATCAACCGGACGGCGGCTTCGCCGACCGCAGCGGCCGCAGTGATCTGTACTACACGGTATTCGGTCTCGAGGGCCTGCTGGCCTTGCAGCATCCGTTACCGATCGAAGACGTGTTCCGCTATGTCTCATCCTTCGGTGACGGCCGTGACCTCGACTTGATTCACCTGGCGTGTCTAGCACGCTGCTGGTCGATCCTGCCCGCCGAGATGCAGGCCGGCTGTCCGCGTGATGCGATGTTGTCGCGCGTAGAATCCTGCCGGTCTGCGGATGGGGGTTATGATGCTCAGCCGAACCGTGCGACGGGTTCGCTTTACAGCACCTTCATGGTCGTTGGAGCATACCAGGATCTGAAGCACACTGTGCCGGAGTCCGCACGGCTCGTCGAGTTCATCCTTGGTCTCCGCGATCCCGCCCGCGGCTTTCAACAAAGCCGTGAATTACCGATCTCGCTGGTGCCAATTACGGCCGGAGCCGTGGCCTTGCTGCGACAACTGACAGGCACTCCCATCGACCCCACCGTACGCGACTGGTTGTTATCCTGCCTGGATCCGCAGGGGGGATTTCGTCCGTTCTCCGATGCCCCTGTTCCCGATCTGCTCTCGACGGCAACGGCGCTCCATGCTCTCTCTGCGGCAGGGCTTGAACTCGATGTATTCAAGGAGCCGTGCCTCGACTTCATTGATTCGCTCTGGACCAATCGCGGCGGATTTTACGGCTACTGGGACGACACTCATGTCGATTGTGAGTACACCTACTATGCTCTGCTCGCGCTTGGGCATTTATCACTCTAGCTCGCTGTGACCATGATCGCGCAACTCGATGAGTTCCTCGCCAACACGCGCCAGACCCTGCTGAGTTTGCGCGGCTCACACGGCCATTGGGAAGGCGAACTTTCATCGAGCGCTCTGTCCACCGCAACCGCGGTCATCGCCCTGGAAGCCGTGGCAACGGCCGAAGCTGTGCCGTCGTTGGCGGATCGAACCACGTTGATGGATGTCGTGAAGCGCGGGCGGGAGTGGTTGCTGTCGGCTCAAAATGCCGACGGCGGCTGGGGTGACACGACCGTCAGCCACAGCAACATCAGCACAACGGCGCTCGTCTGGGCGGCCTTATCAGGGACAGATGACTGTTTTGCCGATGCCGTCCGACGTTGCGAAGCGTGGATCCGGCAGACCGCGGGCAGCCTTGATCCTTCGCAACTGGCGAAGGTCATCACGGCCCGTTACGGCACGGATCACACTTTTTCCGTGCCGATTCTGACTGCGCTCGCGCTACGGGGACGATTGGGACCGGAGTCGGATGCCTGGAAGCTCGTTCCGCCGTTGCCGTTTGAATTGGCGGCATTTCCGCATGCATGGTACGCCCGGTTGAAGCTGCCTGTTGTGAGTTACGCCCTGCCGGCGCTGATTGCCATCGGCCAGGTGCGGCATCATTGCCGACCGTCGCTTAATCCGCTCGCCCGGATCACCCGTCGGCTTGCGCGAGAGAAAACGCTGCGTGTGCTCCGAGAAATCCAACCCGCCAGTGGTGGCTACCTCGAAGCGACCCCCTTAACCAGTTTCGTTGTCATGAGCCTCGTCGGTGCCGGAAATGCGGAACATGAGGTAGTGCAGCACGGCGTCGAGTTTCTACTGCGCTCGATCCGCGCGGACGGAAGCTGGCCGATTGACACCAACCTTGCGACATGGGTGACAACACTGGCCGTCAATGCGCTCAGCACGGCCGGGCCGTTGCCTGGCTCACTTCCTGGCGCAGAACAGCGGCCGATCCTCGAGTGGCTGACTTCGCAGCAATTGCAGGCCGAGCATCCCTATACGCACGCTGCTGCTGGGGGATGGGCATGGACTGATCTGACCGGGGGTGTGCCAGATGCCGATGACACTCCGGGGGCCTTGCTGGCGTTGTGGAATCTCGCTGGCCTCAGCGCCGCGGAGTCCGCTATTGCGGGGGTGAAGTGGCTGCTCGACCTGCAGAATCGTGATGGGGGCATGCCCACATTCTGTCGCGGCTGGGGCGTGTTGCCGTTCGATCGCAGCAGTGCCGATCTTACCGCCCATGCGTTGCGGGCGTGGTCCGTCTGGTTTACGTATGTCTCTCCGACGCTGCAGGCGCGAATCCGCCGCGCGACCCGTAATGCCCTGTCCTTTCTCGCGAAGCAGCAACGTCCGGACGGCGCGTGGACGCCATTATGGTTTGGCAATCAACATGCGACCGTCGAAGAGAATCTCACCTACGGGACCAGTCGAGTCTTATTAGCACTGGCAACGATTTCGATTCTCGACGGAAGCGAAGCTGAACCCTGCGATCGCGTCGCGTCGAAAAAGTGGTTGATCTCCGCCCAGAATGCCGACGGTGGTTGGGGCGGCGGCGAAGGCACACCGTCTTCGATCGAGGAAACCGCCCTCGCGGTCGAAGCACTTTGTGCCGTTCTCACCGCAGGACTCGATTCCGACAACCTGCACCAGCCCATTCGCCGAGGAATCGAATGGCTCAAGGAACACACAAACTGCGGCCGCGAGTTTCCTCCCTCGCCGATCGGCTTCTACTTTGCCAAACTGTGGTACTTCGAGCGGATGTATCCGATCGTCTACACGCTTGCCGCTGTCGGACGGGCAGCGACGGTGCTGAATCAGAACCACCCGCAGCCCGCGGCGACATGACCTGCGATGACCCTGTATCTCGATTTCAACTCAACGACGCCGATGGACCCGCGGGTGCACGCCGAGGTCTCGCGTTGTTTTACGGATGCGTGGGGCAATCCGGGTAGTCCGCACGAGTTCGGACGCCGCGCCAAGGAACTCGTACACGCGGCGCGCGACCGAACCGCCAAAGTCGTGGCGGCTCGGCGTCACGATGTCATCTTCACCAGTGGCGCGACGGAGAGTAACAATCTCGCGCTGCTCGGATTGGAGTCCTATGCTCGGGAGACAGGACGCCGGCACTTCGTCAGCACACAGATTGAACATAAATCTGTGTTGGAACCGCTCGGCGTCCTACAACAGCGAGGGTTCGACGTGACGCTGGTCCCGCCGGAACGAAATGGTCGCGTGCATCTCGAGGCGATTCTCGCTGCGCTGCGTCCCGACACGCTGCTGGTCTCGATGATGCATGTCAACAATGAAACCGGCGTGATCCAGCCGGTGGTCGACCTCGCGGAACAGTTGCAGGGGCACAACGTCTGGTTACACGTCGACGCCGCACAGGGCTTCGGCAAGGACATTTTGCCGCTGCAGCACCCGCGAATCGATCTGCTGAGCATCACCAGCCACAAGATCTTCGGCCCTCCCGGTGTGGGCGCTCTGATCACTCGACACCGGCGCGATCAAACCGTTCCGTTGTCACCCTTGATGCACGGCGGTGGTCAAGAGTTGGGACTACGGCCGGGAACGCTTCCCACCGCGCTGATCCATGGATACGGCCTTGCTGCTGAACTGGCGGAGCGGGAATGCGCAGTTCGGACGGCTGTCTGCCGAGAAATGCGGCAAGAACTGTTGCAGGCGCTGGAGCCTTTGCAGGGCACCATTCATGGCGATGCCGATCACACGCTTCCGCACGTTCTGAATGTTTCCTTTCCCGGTTGCGACGGCGATGACGTCGTGGAAGCCTTGGAAGCGATTGCCGCCGTCGCGACCGGTTCCGCCTGCACATCGGTCTGCGCGACGGCGAGCCACGTCCTCGCCGCCATGAAAGTCCAAC
>DASRYX010000484.1:0-4783 GCA_035686985.1 Planctomycetaceae bacterium
GTGGGTCTCACGGGCACGCTCCGCGGCTGTTCTTGACGCGACCCTCAAGGCATGGGATACCCTGGAGCCGCCGGTGAAAACCGAGCGTCGGGGTGTCAGCCGCGCGGAGTTTTTCGCGCGGCGCGTTCGCAAAGGTGCGCAAGAGCAAACATTGTTTTATGCCCGCAGAGATGATGTCCTGATTCTGTCCGATCAGGAAGCATTGGTCTCGGCGTGTGCCCTGCGATTGAACGACGCCGCTGACAGTGCCCCGACCGTCCCGAAAAGCTTTCTCACAGAAGCCGACTTGGTGGTCCCGGACGCCTCCACCGCCGCGGTGTGGGTCTACGGCAATCCCCGCGCCTGGGACCGCTGGCTCGACCGGGAGTTCGATAACTCGCCCGGTGCGCAACTGGCACGAAACGTCTGGCGGTCGCTGCGTGGGCTGGGCGTTTCGCTGCGGCTGGATGCGGGACCAACACTCACGATCACGGCGACGATCGACCCGCGTCACGAGCATCCCGGTTGGATCGCCGCGACCACCACCGAGGCATCCGACGCGCTCGCGCGTCCCGAGCGGCTGTCAGTGCTTCGCGCTGCCCCTGAGGACGCCGTGCTGGTCGCGGGAGGTTCTCTTCGGCCGGAGTGGTGGCTGCAAAAACTGCAGATGCTGCAATCCGACCGCGAGAAAGAAGACTGGCGGCGGATTCAACGCGTCCTGCGCGGCGCCTTCGGCGGACTCGATCCCTTCGGACAAGTTGCCCCGGCATTATTTCGCGATTGGGGCGTGGTGGTCGCTCCTCGCGGAGGAGCTGTGCCGACGTTGCGTCCCGCGGACTGGAGCGTGGCGAGCGTCCATCAATTGTCGGCGAAGGCCGAGACTGATGCGCAATTCGTCGGTGCGATCGACGACGCGCTCGGTCTGGGAATGCAGTTGCTCGCGGCGAATATCAACGGCACGACCGAGGATGCCGCGGTGACACCGGTGCGCACTCGTGGAGACGGCACGCTCGGCCGCATGATGTCCGGCCGTCCGGAATGGGAATTCGGTTACGAATTCGCCGCGAATCGGTTGCTCGTCGGCTGGCCCCTGGCCGTGATGCAACAGCGATTCGCTACATCCACGGAACGCGAAACCGAGTTATCCCGACTCAGTGCGCGCGAGTTCACCGCACCGTCGCTGATGGCCTGGGTCAATCTGGAAGCGGTTCGGGCCGCCATGGGCAATGATCCTGAACGGAAACATCTGAAGGATCGTTCGCCGCTGGCGATGCGTCTCGCGGAACTCGTGGATCGCGGGTTTGCGGCGATTTCCGTCGCCCCGGAACGCGTGGAATTCAAGGTCGGCGGCCGCTTCGCCTCGACTCGCTGACGGACCGAGACGGACATCGCCGCTGCATTGTCCTGCGGCGTGAGTGCCAAGCATTCGCGCGATCGGTTCCCCTCAGCGCGGGAAACACCCCGGTTTTCAGCCGATTTTCGCTTCGGCATACGATCTGCTTTCTGAGCGAAGCCAAGGCCTGCGCGTCGACGTGCTCCTCGACCGGCGGCCCATCTTCATCGCGCCGCTTGGCGTCTTCGTTTCAGGAGTGGTCGATGTCTCTCATGGTCCGCCGTCGCGCGGGGTTCACGCTCATTGAGTTGCTGGTGGTGATTGCGATCATCGCCATTCTGATCGCCTTGTTGCTGCCTGCGGTCCAACAGGCGCGGGAAGCCGCCCGCCGTACGCAATGCCGCAATAACTTCAAACAGGTCGGACTGGCACTTCATAACTATCACGACAATTTCGGAATGTTCCCGCCTGCGCTGATCAGTTCCGGGCGCTGCAACACCGGCGCGACCGGCGAATGTCCGACCACGCGACCGGTGTTGAACACCACCGGGTTCGTGCTTCTGCTGCCGTATCTCGATCAGGGGCCGATGTACAACTCGTACAACTTCAATGTCTCATCGAGCATGTCCAGCCCCTATGGTCGGCCGCAAGCCGGTAACGTGACGACCAGCACGACCAATCAGGCGATCTATCAGACCAAGCTGCCGGCCTACGGTTGTCCGTCCGACCCGAACGGAATGGCTCCTTACACCAATGGCGCGAATACCGCCACGAACTTCTACGAAGCGAACAACGTCGCCCGCAGCAGCATGCTGTTCGCGACGGGGAGCTACACCGACTACGACCAATCGTATCAAGTGCTCAGCAGCAGCGTCGAACTCGGCATGTTTGGCAACGATGGTGCCGCGCGCATCGCGATGGTGACCGACGGGCTCAGCAACACCATTGCCGTCGGTGAATCTAAGCAACTGGGTAAGACGGCCACCGCTTTCGGTCCGTACTGGGGGGCCGGCGTGCATACCTGCTGTCACGGTTACACGCCGAGTGTGTGTTACCACGTGAATGCCCCCTATAACTATCCGCCTTGCACGGCGGGGTCTCCTGCGACGGGTACACCGAAGCTGCAGTATGCGTGGGGCTTCGGCAGCCACCACGTCGGCGGCGGGACCTTCCTGATGGGTGACGGCTCCGTGCGGTTTGTCGGCGACAACGTCGACTACACCGCCGTCTTCCGTCCCCTGAACCGCGTCAAAGACGGCACCACCGTCGGGGAATTCTGATTTGTTCCATCAGCCCCGCTGACCAAATGGCGGGGCTGATTTTTCTTCCATGATTCGTTGGAGATCTGATCCATCATGTTGATTCGTGCCTGGATGATCCTGCTGGTCGCGGTCAGCATCGGTTGCGGCTCATCGAAACCGGCGGGACCGCCGCTGATTCCGACCGAGGGAATCATCACCCTGAAGGATAAGCCGGTCGCCGGAGCCACGCTGTTCTTTCATCCCGAAGGAAAAGACGGGCTGACGTGTGCCGCGAACTCGGATGACAGCGGCAAGTTCGTCCTGTGGACCAACGGCAAGACCGGCGCCGCCGCCGGGCGGTATCGCGTGACCGTGAAGTCCTACACCAAGAAGGATGGCAGCCCGCTCGTTGTCACCGACGAAGACCGTGCGAACGGTGTCGACGCCGATCAACTCATCGCGGCTGGTCTCGCAAAGTTGAGCGTGCCGCCGCAGTATCTGAATCAGCACACGACGACGCTGATGGTCGAGGTGTTGCCCAACGGTTCGCCCCCGCTGCAGATCGCGATGAAGTAGCGATTGAATTAATCCATCAAACGCACAGCCGCTCGGGTTTCACCTCCCGGGCTGCTGTTATGCTTCCATCAGTAGTGCGGCGGACGCTCGCTCTCCGGCGACCGGATTTCCGGGTCCTCGCCCATCGAATCGAAGCGCTGTTCGAGTCGTTGCAGACGCAGCGTCAATTGCCGCAGTTCGAGTTGCAGTTCCAGCGCGACGTGATGCACCTGCTCGAAATCGTGCTGCAGGTGTGCCAGCGCCATTTCCAGCGAGACCACCCGCTCGGATGTGTTTTCAGAAGTCATCGCCGCCACTCACCGACTTTCATCAACGGTAGGATTGTATGCCGCATCGCGCCTTTGACGAAGATTCCCGGTTCATGCGGTGCATCAATTCGGTGCGTCCTTCGTTTCTGACACAACGAAATCGACGCGGGAATCCTTGACACACCTGCGAGCGTACCCGACGCTGGACCGATAGAACAAGCGGTGCGGACCACGTCGGGACGAGCGGATGTCGCTGGCCTATTACAAACGGTATCGAATGGTGTGCGAGCTTGCGCACGCGGTGCTCACCGTGCCGGAATTGCCGGACGGGTATGCCTGGACGGCCTGGGAACGGGGTCAGGAAGATCGTCACGCCCTGGTGAAGTTTCACAGCTTTCGCGACGAGATCGATTCCGAGGTGTTTGAGTGCCTCGGCGACTATCACGGCTGCTATCAGCTGATGCGCGACATCGCCCAGCAGCCGGGGTTTCTGCCCGACGCCACGTGGCTGATCACTGTTCCCGGTCGCACGGGTTTTGAAGACTGCGGCACCATTCAGGGCGTCATTGTCAGTGAAACGACGGGGTGCATCCAAAACGTGGGCGTGTCGCCGAATCATCGCGGACAGGGCCTGGGACGCGCACTGATCCAGCGCTGTCTGCTCGGCTTTCAATCCGCCGGAATGAAACGTGTCACGCTGGAAGTCACCGCGAACAACAGCGCCGCCGTCGAGCTTTACCGCGATCTCGGTTTCCGTGCGACCCGCACCCTCTTCCGGCAGCTCGATCTGGATTACCTGACATCGGTGTGACCGCGAGCGCGTTCAGGATTCGGGCTGCGAGCCGCGGGACGGGTTCAAATCGTCATCCGTGAACTGCGGCGTCGGTGTGTAGAACTGGCTCAAGTCGAGCTTACCTTGCGATTCACTTTCCGCCAGCTGCAGGCGTTTCTCCAATCGCTGCAGACGAATCTCCAACTGTGGCGGCAGTTTCAGTTGTGATGCACTCGGTCGCGCGCGAGGCACACCGGGATAACCGAGCTGTCGCTGCAACGCGGCAAAGAGATACAGCGGGTCCTTGCCGCGATTGGCCTTGGCGATCCGGCCTTCCGCCCGACCGAATAACACCGGCGCCGGCGGGACATAATCGGTCTGTCCAGCGCGATACTTTTCTTCGACGTACCATTCCGACCGGGCATAGATCAGTTCCGCGAATTCGCGTTCGCCGAGCCGTTGCCGGATCTTCCGCACCCATTCTTTCCACATGGCGTCATACAGCGGATCCGCGGCCATCGCTTCCAGCCCGCGATCGTATCCCAACCGATTGCGCGCGAGGCATTCAAACTGATACACGAAGAGTCCCGCGGGTGAGGGATTCTCGCTGCGGTACTTTGCTTCCCGTTCCAGA
>DASRYX010000485.1:0-8796 GCA_035686985.1 Planctomycetaceae bacterium
CGATGATATCCCAGGCATGTCCCAAACAGAAATGCACGCCAACGTGATCAAAGCGCTGAAGAGCGTCGCCAGGATCGTCGAAGATAACGATCTGACACTGATCCTCGAACCGATGAACATCCGCGTCGATCACAAAGGGCACTGCCTCTATGGCAGCGGTCCCGCGATCAAGATCTGTCAGGAAGTCGATTCCTCGCATGTGAAGATCAACTGGGATCTCTATCACATGCATATCACCGAAGGCGACCTCTGCGGGCATCTGCGCGAGGGAATGAAGACGAAGACGATCGGCTATCTGCAGCTCGCCGATCATCCCGGCCGCAACGAACCCGGCACAGGCGAGATTCATTACAACCGCG
Organism: Planctomycetaceae bacterium; assembly: GCA_035686985.1. GTDB lineage: Bacteria > Planctomycetota > Planctomycetia > Planctomycetales > Planctomycetaceae > DSVQ01. Next base: position 360 of record DASRYX010000485.1, read on the forward strand.
TACTGAAGGAAGCGTACGACCTCGGCTACCGCGATTACGTCGGCCTGGAATGCCGTCCGACGGAAGAGCTCGCCGCCGCAAAACGAGTCGCCGCCGCCGACGTGTGGTAACTCGGTAGCCTCGCGGTCAGCACGTTCCAATCATCGCTTTGCGGTTTCGCGCCACGCACATTGAACCGGCGGTTTTCCTACTCCAGCCGATCGCCAACGACGACCACCCGCCCACGGAGGAAGTCCGTGGTGGACATCGGGCGTTTGGCTTCGGGGTGGACACGGTCGATGCGGAGGACTCCCTCGCCACAGCGCACGCTGAAGGAATTCGCCGTGACCTCGATCACCGTTCCGGCAGTGGCAGTTCCGGCGGAATCGATCACCGTTCCATCCAGAATCTGCAAACGTAGGGGCGGCTTGCCGTCTGAGACCAATGTGGTAAACGGCCCCGGCCAAGGCTGCATGCCGCGGAGATGGCGTTCGACCTGCACGGCGGGTTTGGTCCAGTCGATTCGTCCGTCGGGTTTGGTCAGCTTGCCGACGTGCGTCGCCGCCGCGTGATCCTGTTCGACGGGGTGCGCCGTGCCCTCGGCGAGTTGCTGAATGACATCCAGAGTGAGCGGCACCGACAGCGCCGCGAGCCGGGCCTCAAGTTCGCCGGTCGTTTCCTTGGCACCGATCGGTGTGCGGACCATTCCCAGCATCGGACCGGCATCAAGCTGGGGAACGAGTTGAATGATCGTCACACCGGCTTCGACATCCCCGTTGAGAACCGCCGCGTGAATCGGCGTCGCTCCGCGATATTTCGGCAGCAACGATGCATGTACGTTGATCGTACCCAGTCGTGGCATATCGAGAATCGCTTTGGACAGAATCTGACCATAGGCCGCTACAACGAAGAGTTCGGGCTGCAACGCTTGCAGTTCGGCCACAGATTCAGCATTGCGAATGCGGTCGGGCTGCAGAACCCGCATCCTGCGGGCGAGCGCTGATTCCTTCAGCGGATTGACATGCTTGTGGCTGCCGGGGCCGGTGCGGTCGGGCTGCGTGACCAGTCCCACCACCTGGTGCGGCGACTCGCACAGCGCCGCGAAAACCGGCTCGGCGAGTCTGCCGGTGCCGAGAAAGACAATCCGTAGTCCGGTCATCGGGACCGTTCCTCAGTTGCGGTGACCAGATAGAAACGAGGTCGATCAACCGGCTGCAAGACGGGCTAATTCCTGCTTCAGCTCTTCGTCCGAGGGCATCTTCCCCTCGGCTTGTTTGCGGCGGAACTGAGCCTCGAAGTCGTCGAGCACGGGCTGACATTCACGCTTCAGCGCGTCGGTCAACCGGTCGACAAACAGCACGCCTTCGATGTGGTCATGCTCGTGCTGCACAGCCCGCGCGGCGAGTTCATCGAGCGAGTATTCAAAGCCGTTGCCGGAAAGGTCGAAAGCCTCGACCGCGACTTCCGCTGCCCGTTTCACGTCTTTGTACAGGCCCGGAAAGCTGAGGCAGCCTTCTTCCCCTTCTGTCGTCCCTTTGCGGCGGATGATCTCCGGGTTGATGAAGACAATTTCCTCATCCTTCTCCGCCGGGTCGCCCGTCAGATTCAGCACGAACAGACGGTACGGCAGCGCGACCTGGTTCGCCGCGAGGCCGATCCCCTTCGCCGCGTACATCAGCTCGAACATCTCGGAGACGGTTTTCCGCAGCGAGGCGTTGATCTCCGTAATGGGACGCGACTTCCAGCGGAGAGCCGGATGCGGGTAGAGCACAATTTCCATCGACGAGCCGGAGCCTTTTCCTGCGCGAGTGACCAATAGCGCAGTATATTCCGGCGGCGTGACTCAGGGAATGCCCGCGATCCTGTTTCTCCGGCAAACGTCATTACGCATGTATGGCAGATCGGCGGCAACCACCCACTCGACACACCGGAAACAAAAACAGCGGAGTCCCTGGTGCGGCGGACTCCGCTGTGGCGCGGTCAACACGACACGCGCTGCGGGGGCTCGAAATGTCTGCATAATGGTGGCGCCGCGATGACTTCGCAGTCACCGCGCGGCGTCTTTGTCATGACTCTCAATAGCAAGGAGAGTCGTAGACCGGGCTGATCTGGCGTTAGGTGACGATTGCCGTCAAGATACAAAACGTATTGGTTGCTGGGTCTTCAACACGAAATTCCAAAAGTTCTCTTGGTCGACCATCGCCGTGCTGCGATGAAGGAACCCATGTCCGACTTGCCTGCATCCACCGACGATTGGGCCGACCGGTTACGGAGCGGCGATCGGACTGCGCTGGCGGAGTTGTGCCATGCTCAGCGCGAGCGGCTGCGGCTGATCGTGCGTGACCGGTTGAACCGCCGGTTGGGCGGACGACTTGATGACGACGACGTGCTGCAGGAAATTTACCTCCAGGCCGAAGCACGGTTGATGCATTTCACCGGTGCCTCGGACGAGGAAGCGGTCGGCTGGCTGATTCTGGTGGCCAAACAGACCGTGATCGATATCCACCGCCGTCATTTTGCGGCACAAGTCCGCGATCTGCGACGGGAATTGCGGCCCGCGGACGTGGCCCATTCCGCGTCGCAACCTTCGGCGTGGCTGTTTGGGTCAGCGGGGCTGACTTCCCCCAGTCAGATTGTTGCCCGAGATGAACGACAGCGCTGGCTGCACGGGATTCTCGACCGTCTGCCGGAGAATGATCGCGAGATCATTTTGTTGCGGCATTTCGTCGAGTGCTCCAACACCGAGGCCGCGGAAGTCCTTGGACTGACGGCCCAGGCAGCCAGCATTCGCTATGTGCGAGCGATCTCGCGACTGCGCGATCTGTGCGGGCCGTTGCTCGACAAGGCTCCCGGCCTGTTCTCTTCGACCACGTAGGATGGACGGTTGATGTCGCAGGTGCATTTTTCTGAATGGACCGATGAGGACGCTCCCGGCGATGAACCGGTGGACGCTGATCGTGCACCGATCGAAGCGCTCGCGACCCGCTACCTCGCCGAATGGCGGCAGGGACTGGCACCGTCGATCGACGCCTACGCCGCGGCACATCCGGAACTGGCAGAGGAAATTCGACGACTGTTCCCGTTCGTCGTGGCGCTCGAGGATCTGAATCCCTCCAGCACGATCCGTTTCGATCCCCGACGGCAACAATTCGCGCCGGGAACCCGGTTCGGAGATTTTCGTCTGGTCCGGCAGGTCGGTCGCGGCGGGATGGGTGTCGTTTATGAAGCCGAGGACATTCATTCCGGCCGACGTGTCGCGCTCAAACTGGTGAGCGATGAAGTCGCGTCCGAGGACAAAATCTGGCGGGAACCGCTGCTCGCCGCGAAGCTGGCGCATCCAAGAATCGTGCCGGTTTACACATCCGGCAGCGATAGCGGGGTGCGGTTCTATGCGATGATGCTGGTCCCCGGCATCGGTCTCGATCGGCTGATTCAGTGGCTGCGTGAATATCCGCAGGGCGTGACAGGGGACGACATCCGACGGGTTGTGGCCGGCGAACGGGAGGCGCCGTCATCGACTCTGGAAGGCGCACAAACTCACCTGATTCGTCGCACGAGCTGGGTGCAGTTTGCGAAAATCGGCGTGCAGATCTGTGTCGCCCTGGGTCACGCCCACACCCGTGGGATTCTGCATCGCGATATTAAACCGGCGAACATTCTTCTCGACCCACAAGGGGCCGTCTGGATTACCGATTTCGGGCTGGCGAGACCGGCGGAACTCGACCCGGCCGACGATCCCTACCGCGCCGCCGGCACGTTGCGATACATGGCCCCGGAACAGCTCGGCGGCGTGACCGATGAACGGTCGGAAATCTACGCCGTCGGTGTCACACTTTACGAGTTGTGTACGCAGCGACCGGCGTTCGAAGCGCCGACCAAGAAGGAACTGGTCAGCAAGATTCGCAAGGGGCGTTACGCGAAACCGCGACAGGTTCAAGCGCGCTTGCCGAGGCAGCTGGAAGGCATCATCGTGCGATGTCTGTCCATGCATCCTCAGCGACGCTACCGGAATATGGATGCGCTCCGCGCGGACCTGATGCGATTCATCCGCGCCCAGAATCAGCGAACCCGCTGGCCCTGGTCATGGATGAAGTGGTCGTGAGCTACTTTTTCGGCGGGCTTTTCAGAGCCGTCTGAACCGCTTCGCGAATGCGGGGATCAGGTGAATCTTTGATCGCGTTGAGGAACTTGTCGATCTCGTCACGGCCGTGCTGCAACTGACTCAGCAACTGGACCATCTGCACGATCGCCTCCGGCTGCTCGCGCGTTAACCGCGTGATCAGCACAGGAACCAGTTGATCAATCTGCTGCGGATTGGCTTTCACCTTGAGCGCTGCCCAAGCCGCCAACGTGCGGTCAAAGAGCGGGCCTTGCAACGCTTCCCGTCGCAGAACCGGGAGTGCCTCCGTCGCAACAGGACCGAGATTTCCCAGCGCAAAGAGAACGGCCCGCCGGCCCGCGGGATCTGACTCGAGCAGTTTCACCAGCGCGGGAACCGCTGTTCGGCTCGCCTCGCCCATCTGCCCGATGGCCAGAGCACAGTTCATCCGCACGACGGGGTCTTCGTCCTCACCGACGCGCTTGGTCAGAGCGGGAACCGCCGCCGCCGCCGCCGGACCAAGAGAGGCGAGAGTTTCTGCAGCGAGCTTCCGCACGCGCGGATCAGGTCGCTCCAATCCGACAGCCAACCGCGGCACAGCGATCGCGATGTAATCCGGGTTCTTCGGATCGAGTTGCAGCAGGGCCCACGCCGAGGCTAGCCGAACCGTGACGTTTTTGTCCTCGACGGCGTTGGTGATCAACTTCAGTGCGGACTTGTCGCCGATTTTCCCGAGCGCGAAGATCGCCGCCGGTCGCGCGGGGCTCTCTCGGTCTTGTGCGATCTTCTGTAAGGCAGGCCCGGCAACGGCGGCATCTGCTTCGAGAAACGCCAGAGCGATACAAACCTCACGCACCGGTAGAGTGCCGGGCTGCGCCAGCTTGGCAACAAGTTGCGGAGCGGCGCTCTTGGCTCGGGGTCCCATCTGACTGATCGTCTGCAGGGCCAGCAGACCGTAGTTCGGATCATCAAGACGTTTGATCAACGCCGGCAGAGCGTCCGGGCCGATCATCGCCATCGCCTCGGCGGCGCGGACGGTGACTGAACCATATTGATCGGCGAGCGCCGCATCGAGTGCCGGCACGCCGGCTTTCGCGGCAGGCCCGATGGCTGCCAGCGCTTCCACCGCCGCAAGTCGGACGGAGACTTCCGGGTCTTTGAGTCCTTTGACAATCACCGGCACCGTCGCTTCGGCGGCCTGTGGATACATTCCTAACGCATGCAGACTGGCCACGCGGGCGGAAGGCGTCGCATGCGACGTCAGTGCCGTCAGAACGGGAACCGCCTGTTTCGCATCGGGAACAATCGCGGCTAGAGTTCGTGCCTGGGCTGCCGCGATTGTTCCTTTTTCCGCCGGCTTCAACGCGACGACTGTAGCAATGGCCGGGCTGGCATCCGCGCCGAGTCGCGCGAGTGCATCGAGCGCTGCGATCTGCGCGGCAGGATTTCCAGACCGAACGGCATCCACCAGAACGGGGACGCCGAGTGGTCCGACCATCGTCAATGACTGGGCCGCTTCATGGCACAACTCCGCCGAATCTGATTTCAAACCTTCGGCGAGGACTTTCAGCGCCGTGATGATTCGCTGTGGTCCGGTCCCCGGGTCGAACACGATCGCGGTCTGTGCGGCGGCCATTCGGACCACCAGTTCTGGATCCGCCATGCCGCTATCGAGGTCCGGAGCCGCGGTGCGCGACGCCGGGGCCATCGCCCGCAGGGCGGTCCACACGGCGTGACGGACCAGAATCTCTTTTGCATTGGTCAATTGCCGAAGTTGAGGCACCGCTTCCGCAGCCCCTTCGCCGATTTCGCCCAGCGCCGTGATGACATCGACCTTCAAGGCGAGGTCGTCGGTCGCGAGCAGTCGCGATAGCTCCGGCGTTAACGGCGCCGCAAACGGGCCGAGATCCGCCACGCCCGCAACGGCTTCCATTCGGCGATCGGGATCATTCGACGCGAGTCCGGCTTTCAGCTCGGCCAAAGGATCCGCCGCTCGTACAGCGACGGGAACCAGCAAAGCGACCAGCCATAAGACGACGCATCCGATCCATGAGACTTTCATGGCGACCTCGGTCTGGGGTGACAACAGCGAATTGACTGGAGTTGCCGAAGGGGGCACGCTACAACAGACTTCGTACCGAAACGGTAAACACCTCGCAAGCGCACAGCAAGATTGCTCGATCGGAGGTCGCGATGACAATGCCTGCACGACTGCTGCTCGGAGCGATGTTGATCCTGTGCGGATCGACCGTGTGGTCCCAGGTTTTTTACCGTGGGCCGTATGGCGGATATCACGGACCGTACGGCGGTTATCCCGGAGTCTACGGCGGCTATCCCGGATGGTGGGGCGGCTTCAACTACTCAGGCAACATCGGCATCACGCCCGCCGAAAGCCAGGCCCGCGGTTATGCAGAAGCCGTGCGCGCCCAGGGGGAAGCGTACGAAAACATCTCCCGCGGCATGGTCGACTACGAAAAAGCCCGCTCGACGTACATCGAAAATCAGAAGCAATGGCACGAGACGGCGATCCAGCGCCGCGAGATGGGCCTGGCTCAACGGAATGAGTATTACGCGCAGGAACGAGCCAAACGCGAACGCCGTGAAGCGATGAACGCCCAGCAGACACCGCCGCCGATGCTCGGCTCGTCACAGTATGACCGCGCAACCGGGCAGATTGAATGGCCCGAATTGCTGCAGACTGACCGATTCGCTGATGACCGCAAGGCGATCGAACGAATGCTGGAAATCCGCTCGCAGACCGGCGGAGCCGGTGGCATCAATGACCAGATCTATGCCGCCGCTCGTGCAATGCAGACGAAACTGAAAACGCGGATTCGCGACGTCACCCCGCAACGATATCTCGAATCCCGCAAGTTCCTCGACATGCTCGCCACGGAAGCGCGTCGCAGCGCATGATCCGCGCAACATCAAAATCTCACTGAGACCCAGGGCTTCCCAACCCTGGGTGTCTTCATTTCTCCAGACTGCTTCCTCCGTGCAGCGCGTCCATCAATCGGATATCATGGATGGGTCCCGCTGGTCGCACGGATTCTTCGCGCATGACAGGTTTCGGAATGACGATGTTTGCCGTTCTTCGACAATGGGCCTTGCTCAGTCTCGGCGTAGTTGTTCTCTCACCCGATGTGTTCGGCGAGGACGACCTCACCTTTAATCGTGACATCCGGCCGATTCTCTCGGAGAACTGTTTTGCCTGTCATGGATTCGATGCGAAACAGCGCAAGGCGGACCTACGACTGGATGTCCCTGAAGGTGCGTATGCGGAACATGAGGGCCGCGCTGCGGTGAAGCCGCGCGATCTCACCGCAAGTGAGTTATGGAAGCGGGTGATCTCCGAGGACGAGAACGAGGTGATGCCGCCGCCGTCGAGCAAGAAGAAACTGACGGCAGCTCAGAAAGCGACGCTCAAAAAATGGATCGAGCAGGGAGCGCCGTACCAGAAACACTGGGCTTTTGAAGCTCCCGTGGCGGTCACTCCGCCGGCGATAAAGAAGGCTGATTGGCCGCGCAACGACATCGACCGGTTCCTGCTCGCCAAACTCGAACGTGAGGGGTTAGAGCCACGTGGTGAAGCCAGCCGGGAAACGTTGATCCGCCGGGTCTCGTTCGCGCTGACCGGCTTGCCTCCGACGATCGCGGAAGTCGACACCTATCTCAAAGACACCACCGACAATGCTTACGAAAGCATGGTCGATCGCTATCTGCAGTCGCCGCGGTACGGTGAAGAGATGGCCCGGCACTGGCTCGATGTCGCCCGTTATGCGGACACGCACGGCCTGCATCTCGACAATGAACGCAACATGTGGGCCTACCGCGACTGGGTCATCAGCGCGTTCAACAAGAACAAACCGTTCGATCAGTTCACCGTGGAACAACTCGCCGGCGATTTGCTGCCGAATCCGACACCCGAACAATTGATCGCCACCGGATTCAATCGCTGCAATGTCACGACCAGCGAGGGGGGCTCGATCGAGGCGGAGTGGGTTTACCGATACGCCGTCGACCGGGCCAGCACGACGGTCCAGACGTGGATGGGTCTCACCGGCGGATGTGCGGTCTGTCACGACCACAAATACGATCCGATCTCGGCCCGTGAGTTTTACTCGCTGTACGCGTTCTTCTATTCCGCCGCCGATCCGGGCATGGACCGCAACGTCAACACGACCGATCCGTACTACTCGCTGGCGACTCCGCAGCAGAAGGCGGCGATTGAGCAATTGCGAGCCGCTGAAGCCGCCGCGAAAAAGCAGTTTGAAGATGCCGCCGCGACCGCAGAATATGTCGACCCGGCAACTGCCAGTCCGGTACCTCTGTCCCGACCCGTCGTCGACGTCTGGCTGG
>DASRYX010000486.1:0-3456 GCA_035686985.1 Planctomycetaceae bacterium
TTGCCCATCCACAAGACGTCATCGCGCAGCAGCGCGTGATACGGTGAGCCCGGCCGTTCAATCTCGAAATGCCCGGGCGTCACCTCGTGGTAGGGAACGATGTCGAAGGTGACCGTTTTCAGCAGCGGCTGCACGTTGCTCACAGGGATGAAGAGCAACTCCTCGTGCGCTTCCTCGGCGTCGGTTTCCGGATCGTCGGACTTCCACGCCCACAAGAGGCCGAGCGGACGCGTTCGATCAATCCCGCCGAAATCCTGCCAGCGACGATAGCGGTTCGAGAGGACCTCCGAGAGTTCCGGACGATCGGCGGCCTGCAGCAGCACGTCGACATGATCGAGCAGGTGATCCAGCCGTGCGATGCAGAAGGTCATCCAGGGCCGTTGCGCGCCGTCATCTTCCCGCCGCGGGCGGTCCTGTGCATGAGCCACGGTCACGCATCCGAGCAGAAGCACACCCATCCGCAACGCCCACCGTGCAGCGGCGCTGGTGTGCTGCTCGAACGAGGCCCGCGGCCGACTAGGGCACATTTTTGACCTGTCTGTTCCGGATTGTGGAACTGGTGGTGGTCAGCACATCGGTTCCGCCGCCGCCGTCCACGGCCAGAGTCGTGACGTTGCAGTAACTCAGAGTCACCGTGTCATTGCCATCATGCAGATTGATCATCAGCGCCCCGGCGGGCAAAGATACGAAAGAGATATTGTCATTCCCGGCGTTCATGTTCGCGGTCACGACTAAGCTCGTCAGCCGCGGAACATTGTAGCTCACCGTGCTGGCACCATTCACGGTGGTTCCCGTTCCCGCTGTGATTTTGACGGTCGTCCCGACGGCCTGCAAAGTGAGAACATTAGCCCCGCTGTCGCCGGTGAGCGTGAGTGTCGACCGCGCGGCATCGTAGACCGCGGTCACATTGGTGGTGGTCGGTGCGGGTGGCGTGGCGGCGTCCAGTTCAGTCTTCGCGGCGGTCAAAAGGTCGATCGCATCCGCCGAAGCAAAAGATAGATTCGTGTTGGAGACATTATCGTTCTCGTCATCACCATCGAGGCGCTGCGTGCGTGATGTCGGGGCGCGGAGCCATTTCTCCAGCTGATCGACCGTCGGCAACTGTCCGGACCGCCGCAAGGCATATTGCTGGGCCAACAGCACCAGTCCCGCCGCCACCGGCGTAGCCTGACTGGTGCCGTGATACGTCGATTCCGCGTTGTCGTTCGCAATTCCCGCCGAGGTTAACGCGGCACCGGGAACGAAGACATCGGTGCGTGTCGCCGCATTGACGTTCGGATGCAGCCGCTGCGAGAACGGGCAGAATCGACCGGCTCCGGTGGTGTAGGCAATCGCGCCGTCGCCGTAATCAACCCGACCGAGGCTCGCGTCATACAGGGCCCCGACGCTGATCGTTTCGCGAAGAATCCCCGGATAGCTCATCCCCTGGCGGCTGGTATAGCGGTAGAAATCATTTCCCGCCGCACAGACGACGGCGATGCGTTGCGTGCGCAGCTGCTGGATCTTCGTCCGGATCCCATCGTTCAGAACGTTGTCCGTCGTGGTGTTGGAACCATCACCCAGCGAGAGGTTCACGACCGAGATCTTGTAGGTCCGTGCATTGGCGAGGACCCAGGCCAGCGCCGCCTCCACGGATTCAAATGAGCCGCTGCCATCGGTCTTTAAAACTTTCAGCGGGACCAGATTCGCTCCCGGGGCGATGCCGGTGTGAATGCCGCGCGCGACGGCGATGCCCGCAACGTTGGTCCCGTGCCCGTTGCCATCGTCGACGATGTTCGGATCGCCACCGGACTCCGTGGTGAAGTTCCTCCGGGCGACGATCTTCCCGCGGAAGTCGACATGCGTTGTCCGCAGGCCCGAATCGAGGACCGCAATCGCGAGCCCGCTGCCATCCACACTGAACTGAGAGCGCGCCGTGGCAAGTCGCAGCAGACCGTCGGTTTCTGCATCCTGCGAACGGATCTGTGCCGCGGTGAACTGCTTGCCGAGATCATTGGGCGGGGCGATGCGTCGCGGCGGATAATACGGCATCCCTTGCGCATAAGCCGACGGCGGCAACAGCACCGCGCCGAGGAGCACAGCCGTTCGAACACAGCGGAACATCATGGACCAGCAAACCTTGAGCGTACAAAACCGATCGGGAATGGTTACTGCATTCCATCGGCGTTGGTAAGGAATCGTGATTGGCCAAACCCACGCCACGCGCTGTCTTCAACCGCAGGAGATCGACGGATGTGGTGCAACCGCGCGAGACGAAAAAGCGGACGGCCGTCGAGCCCGGTATGGACTCGACGGCCATCGATTTGCGATGTCACAACACACCGATTACGGGAAACCGGTGCTGAGGTTTTTGGTAATCCGCGAAGTCGATCCCACGAAGGTATCGGTTCCCGAACCGCCGTTGAGATTGAGCGTCGTGATCGAGCTCAGGTTCAGCACCACCGAATCGTTGCCGCCGCTGAGGTCGAGCTGGAACGAGTCGACGTCGAGCGAGGTTCCCGTGAACGAATCGCTGCCGCTGCCCAGACTGCCGGTGACCTGAATCTTGCCCGACACATTCGGGAAGATCACGCTCGACTTCTTCAAGCCCAGGTGGACCAGCGTGGTGCCGGTGCCGGCCGTGGCAATAAGATTCGTGCCGGTTCGCGTCAGCGTCATGCTGTTCGCGCTGCCGTCGCCGGTGAGCGTGAGTGTCTTGTTCGTCGTGTTGTAGGCGACGGTGATGACGTTCGCGTTCGGCGTCGGAGTCGGCGGCGGAATCGGCGGTTCGGGCACGTTCGGCGTGGTCGTCGGCTTCGGTCCGTAAATCGCCTGAATGCCGTCCCGATCGTCGGGAAGAATGAACGCCGTTCCCGGGCCGGAGAACCGGCCGCCATAGAACGGGAACATGATGGCCTGCGTCGTTGCGGAGTGGGCCAGTCCAAGGGAGTGGCCGATTTCGTGCACCGCGACTTCGATGAAATCGATGCGGGCTCCGCTCGGCCGGACGACCCAGGTTTCGCCTTCGTCGAAGTGCAGGTCGCCGGACAACCCGTCGCCGGTAACATCGAACGGGTAGAAGGCGTGCGCCAGCACATTGGACACGCCGTCGATCGCGTGGTGACCGAACCGCAGATGCGGCGAGCTGCCGGGAGCGTACGAGGAATCGCTCGGCGTCGGGCCCGAGTCGGTCACTTCGCGGAACGTGAGAGGCGAGACGGCGGACCAGATCCGCAGCGCTTCAACAACGCCCGACCGCAATTGAGCCGCGGTGATGCCGCGCATCCCGCCGTCGAGCAGATTCGAATAGCTGTAAGTGACGGTGAGCGTCGTCCACTTGCCGCCCGGTTGCGGCCATTTCCAGTTTGGGTCCCGCACGACGAAGTTCGCGCTCAGATCATTGCCGCCCGTCGACTTCGGAAGATAATCTTCGGTCGCGCTTTTCGGGCGATATCCCGGGGCGTACATCGCACAGGG
>DASRYX010000487.1:0-11068 GCA_035686985.1 Planctomycetaceae bacterium
GTTTGTCTCTTTTCTGTGGTTAGTTGGCGTTGGTCGGGGAAACCGCGCTCACCGGCGGCTCGTCCGACGGCGGCGAAGGCTCTTCTTTCACAGCAGCTGATTTCTTCAGCTGTTGCTGCACGGTCTCCACCGACAGCATCACCCGCATTCCCTTCGGATTGTTCGGCGTGGCGGGAAAATCCCACGGCCGCGAAGTCGAACGGGTCCACCACGGCACCGACAGCGCGGTCCCGCCGCGGGACACACGCCCCGAATTCTTATCGCCGGGATTGTCGAGCATCACCGGATCATCCACGGGGCTGCGGCCGTAAAACTGCGAATCGTGCCAATCCAGGCACCACTCATCCGCGTTTCCGTGCATATCGTAAAGGCCGAACGGATTCGGTCGCCGGGTGCCAACGACTTCCGCGGGCCAGAACGATTCGCGTCCGAACACCGCGTAATGACTGAGTTGCGACGGATCATCACCGAAGGACCACAACGTGGTGGTTCCGGCCCGACAGGCATATTCCCACTGGGCTTCGCTCGGCAGTGCGTATGTCATCTGATGTTGTTCGCTCAGCCATTGGCAGAACGCTTTGGCATCTTCCCAGCTGATACCAATGACGGCGCGTTGTTCAGGAGTGGGTTCTGCAATCGAACCGGTCCAGAAGAAGCGTTTGACGCCGAGTTGCTCCATCGTGCTGAGATACTTCGCGGTGTCGATAAACCGGCGATATTGTCCGACGGTGACTTCATGCGTGCCGAGATAAAACGGCCGCGTGATGCGAACCTTATGCTGCGGCCCGCTGAACTTGGCGACAAACTTGTCAAACTCCGTCGCCCCGGCTTGTTCGAGGTCTCGACTCAGTTTGTTGATCTCATCCGGCGTGCTGCCCATCAGGAACTCGCCCGGCGGAATCAACTCGAACTTCATGCCAAGTTCGTTGGTGTACTCGACCGGGGCTTGGAGATACTTGGCCCACGCGGCCTGATGTGCTTCGGCCTGGGCAGCATCGAACGGTGCCATCGCCATCGGCGGTCCCGGTGCTGCGTCTGTGCTTGCGACAAGTCCGTTCAATAACGGGTTGCTGCCGGGAGCTTTGAATTCTATCGTACGAATCTGCAATTCGGTTCCGGGGAAGCCAGATTCGAAGGCGATTGGTCCGGAGGGGATTTCTCGGGATGGATCGAGCCAGTCGAGCGCGACCTTTCCATTGATCAAGCTGATGATGCGTGGGCCCGAGGCGATCACTTCCAGTGTGAACCAGGTGTCGGGCTGGATGGACAGCGTTCCGGGAGCCACCGTCTGGTCACCGCGCAGCACTCCCCCGGCGATGGACGGGGCCGTCGTGATCTGCACCTGCACGGCTCGGTCGCCCTGTTCGCCGAACCGGAAAAACAAACCGCTGTCGCCGCCTTCATTGAGTTTGGCAATGACCCGCGCGTGGAAATCGCGGAAATCCTTTCGCTGTGTCACGAGCATGGGCGGAGTGCTTGTCGCAGCGCTGGAGACGTGTGACACCAGCACACCATTGTCAATCGTCCAATGGGGATTCGGCTCCCAGCCGGTCAGGTCCTTGCCGTTAAAGAGTGGTATCCAGTCGTTCGAGATGGGGACGGTGTCCAGTGACTGGTGAGGCCAGTGGGCCACTTCGCGTTGCCCTTTCTGCACCGTCAGTGTTTGTGAGCCAATCTGCTCATGGTTCTTAAGGAATCTCACGGTGTGAGTGCCGGGTGGCACTCTCACTTCGACATTCACGCGCTCCGGCAGGGAAATACGTCGGTCGCCGATGGCGGCGGTGATGGACGGCTCATCGGATTGGACGATCAGCGTGCCATGGTTTCGGGCCTGTGTTGCCTGATACGCCGGGATGGCGAGCGCGATAAAAATCAGCACCCCGCCGATGAGTGGGATCGTCAGCATGCCCACGAGAATGGCGAGCAACACGGTTGCCGGTGACCAGCGGGCACGCATGGTTCGGGGCGTTTCTTGCCGCGAAACCATCTGCAGCGACGGTGACAGGACCACAGCTGCGGGCTTCGGCACCCGGGTCGGTTCCTGAAGATGCGCCAGATGCTGTCCCAGCAGATCCGCAACGTCTTTTGCCGACTGAAAACGATCGTCGGGTTCTTTTGCCTGTAGCTTCGCAATGATCTCGCATAGCCATAAAGGCGTTTCTGGAATCACTTCGCTAATCGGTCGCGGGACGTCCTCACACACGCGCTTCAACACGGCGATGGTGTTGGGGGCGCGGAAGGGCGGCCGTCCCGAGGCCATTGTGTAGAGCACGCTTCCCAAGCTGAACAGGTCCGTGCGATGATCCAGCGATTGCCCCCGCGCTTGTTCCGGCGACATGTACATCGGCGTGCCGGCGATCAATCCGCTCTGCGTAAGACTGGCGTCGTCGGTGGCCCGGGCGAGACCGAAGTCGGTGATCTTCACCCGTTCTTCAATCCCCGATTCAATCAGAATATTGGCCGGCTTGATGTCCCGGTGAATCAACCCCTGGGCATGCGCGGCAGCCAGACCCGCAGCGATCTGTTGGCCGACCCGAAGAATCTCGGTCAGCTCAAGGGGGCCTTTCTGATCGAGCCGTTCTTGCAGTGTCCCGCCGGGGATGTATTCCATCACCAGATACGGAAGCGGCTGCTCCTCGACGGCGTGAATGGCCACGATATTTTCATGCCGGATCCTTGCCGACGACTGCGCTTCCCGGAGAAAGCGTTTGCGTGGCGGCGAGGTCGCCGCGAGTTCCGGGTTCATCACCTTGATGGCGACCATCCGGTGGAGTTTGTCGTCGAAGGCCTTCAGCACGATGCCAAACGCGCCGCGGCCGAGGACCTCCAGCACTTCGTAATGCGCGAGCCGCCCCAATGATTCCGGCTTGGTGCCCGGCTCAAGGAATTCGAGCGACTCGTGCTCCAGCGATGGTTCGGCGTTGGCTTCGCGCGACTTCGGGACAAAAGCCGTTGGTTCTGTCTCGAGCGACGGAACGGCCAACTGCTCGGCGGCGGGGGTTTCGAGAAAGCCGCTCAACTCGTAGTGCGCCCGCAGCAGTTGCTCCAGCCGTTCCCGCAGGTTCGCGTCGTTTCCGCAGGCTTTGGCAAGGAAGGCCTGCCGTTCATTCGCATCGGGAAGATTGATGGCCGATTGGAAGATCTCGCGTTCGTTCACGGTGTCACCCACGGCAGCTGGAGAAATGGAACCCTTTCCCTCTCATGCGACGCCGAGCCATTTCTCCGCCAAAAATTTTGCGGGTTCAGTTCAGATTGTCATCCGCTTCGGCAATTTCGCGATGCAGCCACGCCCTTGCGTAGGCCCAGACCCGTTCGGCCGTGCGGGGCGCAAGTCCCAGTGATTCCGCGGCTTCGGTCATGGTGAGACCGGCGAAATACCGCAGTTGGACTAGTTCCGCCGACTGACGATCCACCTCCATCAACTTTGTGAGTGCGGCGTCGAGGGCAATCAGGTCTTCGCGGATTTCCGGGGTAGCGATCGGTACAGCATCAATGTCGTGTCGGGCGAAATCCCCGCCGTGTTTCACCCGCCGTTGCCGTCGCGCCCGTTCGACGAGAATCCGCCGCATCGCTTCTGCCGCCGCGGCAAAAAAGTGACCACGGTTCTGCCATCGCGGCGTGTCCGGGCCGTCACCGACCAGACGCAGAAAGGCTTCGTGAACCAGTGCGGTGGCCTGCAGAGTCATCCCCGCCGGTTCGTGTTGCATCCGGTGCGAAGCGAGCCGGCGCAGCTCGTCGTAGACCAGCGGCAACAACTGCTCCGACGCCGCGGCATCGCCGTGTTCAATCGCCTGCAACAGTTGGGACACATCGGCCACGCGAAAGTTCCTACGGAAGTCGTGCTTCCGAAGTCAGAATGAACGACGATCAGCGTAGCTCTAACGCGTTCTGAAGTACAGGTTTGCTCTTCCGTTCACCAAGCCGCTGCTTGTCGTGATGTCAGTAGTGATACGACAGGTTTTGTTGTGTCAAATACATTAGTGATGCCGTGCTTCATGCGATTGATATTGACGATTAAAACTCATAGGCCGTAAGGCGAATGCCTTAGGAGAGAAATTCTCCGGATTGAGAAAGAAGCAATCGCTCGGGACGGTGGGGCATGACGAACTCACAATTATTGATTTGACTCACGGAGGCAGCGTCGACTTGAACGCAGACCTGTCCACGTCCCTGGATAAGCGCCATGCGGGTTCTGATCGTCAGTCCAATCGGTGTGACCAGACGGGTCCTCGAAAACTGGTTGACGCCGCTGGGACACAAGATCCTCAGTGCGGAGTCATTTGATAGCGCGTCACGGCTTTTGACGACAAATCCCGGAATCGAGCTCGTTATCACCGAATGGCTGCTCGGAGGCCAAACCGCCTTCGATATTCTCAAGAAAACGCAGCAGATTACGCACGTCAGCGATGCCGCGGAGACTTCATCGAGCGTCAAACTGATCGTGATGATGACGCCGGGCTGGGAGAATTCGCGGCTGCTGTTTCAGATGGACGCCCTGAAGGCTTCGGATTCGGTGGTGTTTATCGAGAAGCCGATCAATCGCGAGATGGTGCTCAGCACTTACGCGAAGATCTTTTCGCCCGCGGCGGCACCACGTCCGGCACCGGTCGCCCTGGTGAAGCCGCCGACGGTCAATCCGCAGGCCATCACTCCGCAGCCTGTTGCGCCTCCCGCAGCCCCGGCAACGGTTGATGCAGAAACGGAGATCCTGCGGGCGACGATCGCGGCGCAAAAAGAAACGCTGGAGTTTCTCGCCAAGCTGCATGCCGAGGCCCAGCAGCGGTTGCAACCCTACCTGAAGGCGAGTTCCGCGGGCGGCACGTGAGCTGAGTGAACTCGCTGAAATGACAATCCCCGACACCTGAATCCAGGAGTCGGGGACGTCGGTCAGTCGCAACTTACGTTCGGATTACTTCTTCGCATCCGAATAGAACTTGGTCGATTCTTCGAGCGTCACCGATTCGTCGAGCGAATCGCTGGTGATGCGGGCCCGCAGGCGGTGTGACCCTTCGGCCGTTCCGCGGACATGGATCCGGAAGACGGCTTGCTGTCCGGGAGCGAGTTGTGCGAGCGGCTTGAAGACGATCGATCGTTGATCCGCAATCGCCGTCGTCGCCCCCTTGGCGTTGATCAGATCGACACCACCGGGAAGCTCACAGGCGACCGCGATGTTCGTGGCGGCTTTCGACCCGTCGTTCCGCACGCGGACTTCCCACGCGGTTTCGCTGCCGACTTCGATCGGATCGGCCAGATCCACGATTTCGGTCGCCAGTGACGCGGTGCCGTCGACGCGGGTTTCGGCCAGGCATTCAGCACGGACACCGGCGTCCGAACCGACGATGATGTTGTGCTTGAAGTCGCCGAGCGCGACCGCCGTCAGTTCACAGGCCATGGTCTGCACCTGGCCGGCGTCAACCCGACCGAGGAACCACTGCACGGTGCGTTGCGAGGCGTCATACTTCCCGCCGCGATCCGCGGAGACGAACTGGAAGCCTTCCGGCACGGTGTGCGTCACGCGGACGTTGTTGTTCGGCACGCTGCCGTCGTTGGTCACGGTCACCGTGTACTTCGCGTTGCGGCCCTTGTAACGCAGGGCCGGGCCATCCGCGGCGATCTTCAGGCTCGGGGCGATGACGTTCACCTTCCACGCGGCGGTCGCACTGGCGTCGGACAGCGACGTAGCCGCCACCGTCAGAGTCTGCTGACCACCCTTGATCGCCGAGAGGCCCAACCGCACGTGCTGCGAATCGCCCGGGTTGATCGAGCCGACTTCGATTTCGAGACGCTCACCTTTCGGGTGTTCGAGGCCGTCACTCAGCTTGGCTTCGAGCTTCACGTCATGCGCGACGCCGGTGCCGGGGTTGGTGATGGTAATGAGCTGCGATGCCGGGTCACCCAGCAGAACTTCGCTGGCACCCTTGATCGTGACCTTCAACAGCGGCTCTTCAACTTTGAACATGTGCGCCGATTGCCCGCTGAAACGGACTTCGGCGCTGGTGCCGAGGTCACCGCGACGGCTGGGAATCAGCTTGATGGCGAGACGACGCTCGGCGTTCGGAGCGAGGGCCTCGAAGTTCCACGACAGCTTCTCAGCGGCTTGAGCCGGTTTCGGTTCAACGCTCGTCAGCCGGACGGAACTGGGGAACGTCGCGTCCACCACAACATTGGTGGCGGGCACCGAACCGGTGTTCTTCACGACCAGTTCGACCTGGCATTCCTGGCCGACGTTGATGTCGGACTTCTTCACCCATTCGACATTCACCTGCGGCGAACCTGCGGTGGGAGAAGCGCTGGGCGCAGGAGCCGGGCGGTTCGGAGTTCCGTCTTTCGAGACCGAGACCTGCTGAATAAAGGTGCGATCGGCACCCTTTTCATAGCTCGATTGAATAACCTTCGGCGAATCGGTCTCGGCCGGGAAAGCCTGGATTTTGTCGTCGAGCGGGATCTGCTTGACCGGAGGGGCCGAGGCAGGCCGCTTGGTTCCGACGGCCTGTTCCACGCTCGGCAGACGCGGCGATTTAGTGGCGGGGGCTAAGGCGTCATCCCCGAAGAGTTCTTCGTAGTAATTCTTGCCGGAAGTGGTCGGGCTGGACGCCGGCGGCGGCGTCGGATTCGCCGGAAACCGTTCCGTCCTTGTGACGGTTCCAGCGGGCCGACGGGTCGCCGGAGGAAACGGTTCCGCAGCATTGGCACCCGCGGCGGGGAGTGCCATCGCACTCGACAAGGCCAGAATCCATGTCCCGCGACGCATGAGTCACTCCTTCCTGGATTGTCCAGGCCGCCATCCTTGGCGGTGATGTCGCCGTGTGCCGTCCGTACTTCCACCCCTGACATCGGCTTGTGCCGTGACGGAGGGGACCTCATCAGTCGTATCGGCAAATGCGCTTGCGCGGGACAAGCGTTTTCTTCCGATTACGACGTTTTAAGCGAGATTGACGGTGTCGGTGAGACATCCAGGCGGAAAATAGGGCGACTGGCCTGTCTGGGTTGAAGTCCAGATTACTCTTCGACGATGGTTGCCCCGCCACCCTTGGCACCCTGCGAAAGATATGCGGCGAGCACTTTCTCGCGAAGTTCCTGCGTCAGCGCTGGGTTTTCCTGCAATAGTGCCCGGGCTTTATCACGCCCTTGACCCAGACGTTGATCACCGTAGGTAAACCAGCTGCCGCTGCGGTCGACCACGCGGTAAGTCGTTGCCAGATCCAGAACATCGCCTTCGTAGCTGATGCCGCTTTCGCCCAGCATGTCGAACTCCGCCTGGCGGAAGGGAGGGGCGACCTTGTTCTTAACGATTTTCACCTTCATGCGGATGCCTGTGGTGACTTCGCCTTCTTTCAGAGTGCTCAACCGGCGGACATCGATGCGGCAGGAACTGTAGAACTTGAGCGCCCGACCGCCGGGCGTGGTTTCCGGACTGCCAAACATCACGCCGATCTTCTCTCGGATCTGGTTGATGAAGATGACGGTCGTCTTCGCCTTGGAGATCGCCCCGGTCAGCTTGCGCATGGCCTGGCTCATCATGCGGGCCTGCAAACCGACGTGCGTGTCACCGATGTCGCCATCGAGTTCGGCCTTGGGAACCAGCGCGGCGACAGAGTCGACCACGATGATGTCGACCGCGTTCGACTTGATCAGCATTTCCGCGATCTGCAGCGCTTCTTCGCCGTATGACGGCTGGCTGACGAGCAGATCTTCGAGGTTCACGCCGAGCCGCTTCGCCCACGCGGGGTCGAGGGCGTGTTCGGCGTCGATGAACGCGGCAATCCCGCCGGCCTTTTGCGCCTGAGCAATCGAGGTCAGCGCGAGTGTCGTTTTACCGCTCGATTCCGGGCCGAACATCTCAATGATGCGGCCGCGCGGGAGTCCGTAGCCTCCCAGCGCCAAGTCCAGTGACAGCGCTCCGGTCGGAATGCCGTCCACCTTCACGCCGGTCTCGTTCAGCTTCATGATCGAGCCTTTGCCGAAGGACTTTTCGATTTGTCCCAGGGCATTGTTCAGATCACGCTGCTGCTCGTTGGAGACGGCCGACGCTTCGGATTTCTTGGCAGGAGCGGCTTTCTTCGGGGACATCAATCAGCATCCTTTCCGGGGAATTTCAACACGGTTCGACCGACCGAGTATTTGCGATCGTGGACGTAAGAATAGTAGTCGGGGCTGGGGTGATTGGCAAGGGTTGAACAACGACGTTCGTCATCATTCTAGCGAACCCGTCGGTGACTCCAGTTGATCGTGGATCATCAGCAGTTTCAGGTACGATCGACGTTCGGGTTCGCCGAGTTTCAGCGAAGCCGCGAGAGAGAGCACCGCGTCGGCGGAGGCAGCGCGACCGGCGTCATCGGTGACGATCTCGAACTCCACAAACATGCCGAGCGGCGACACCTCATCCCACGCGCAGGTGATGTCGCGATCCTGCCAGCGAATCGTGGCGCTACGGCGGTGTTTTTCAACGATCCGTACGGGTTGGAAGCCAAGCGCGATGAGTGTCTCTGTCATGACGTTCGCCGCCACCGGAGTAGAAACGAGTTCCGTTTCCAATTCGCGGCGCGTCTTCGTGAGGCGATCGATCACCGGGCCTTTGTAGGTCAGAATGTGATTGTCGCCCGACGTTCGTAACCGCAGCGCTTCGTTGGTCTGGGCAAAGTTGCGACACGGATGCGCGAAGTACTGGTCGCGCTGCCGTTCGGGAGGCGTCCACACGGCACCGAGTTGTTCCAGTTGCCGACGCAGGGCTTCCCAGTCGGCGACGGGGAACTTCAGTTCGACTTCAAACACGGGCGATCCGATCACACAACGTGCGGAGTCGGTCCCACGTGTACAGCCCGGACGCGTGACCGTCGTTCCAGACAATCCGCAGGGCGTAATGACCGGAGTAGCTCAGCTCGGTCGGCACGACGTCTTTCGCGACCTGCTCCGGCTGAAGCAACTGGACGCCGGTGATTTCATCGATACACATGGCGCACGGACAGGCGCAGCGGACATCGAAGAACGGCAGGGCGATCGTGCGGCCGTCAGGCCAGGTGATGTCAAACACGCCCCGGTCGCGAACGGCACGGAGAGCGGTGGGAGGAGGGTTCATGGCAAATTTCTAGCAGATGAATAGACCCACGGTTAAGAAACCTTGGGCTTCCTGGGGATCAATCCTTCCACGGATGGCGGATTTCTTCCCAGTACTTTTTGAACTCGAATTTCGGGCTGTTTTCGTAGTCGTGACACTTGTGGCAAACCTGTTTCTCGGCCGTCGCGGAGTTCAGCTTCGTCGCCGCACGGGCCGCCATCAGCGTGTCCTTGTCGACGGACTTCAAATCTTTCTGGAACGCCCGTTCAAGGTCCGTGTGTTTCGCTCCGGGACCGTGGCAGTTTTCGCACTGCTGGCCGATCAGGTGCGCGGTCGACGCTTGATCGAGGTAACCGGAGTCGAACCGCAACACATTCTGCGGGTCCCAGCCGGTGACATGGCAGGCAAGGCAATCGGGGTCGTAGATGCGAGAAATCCAGGTGGCTTCCTGTCCCTTGCGGCCTTTCGACAGCGAGTCAAACGCGTGGGCGTGTTTGCTCTTCTCCCACTTGGCGAACGCCTTCTTGTGACATTCGCCGCAGACTTTCGCGCCGACGAATTTGTCGCCGCTCGGATGCGGGACCAGCAGCTCATCTGAACGGGCAAGGTCGAGATCCTGTAACTGTTGCTGATAATTCTTCATCAACAGATCCATCCGCGGATCGTTTTCGAAGCGCACATTATCGAGCTGGATAAGCTCCCATTTCAGCGGCGGCGTGGCGTCGGGGTAATACCCGAGGATGCCGACGTGCTTTCCTTTGTGACCGGCTTCGATGACCCAGGTTTTGCCGATCTGAATCGGTTTATCGCCCGGGTCTTCCGGGCCTCCGGCGGTCAGCACGACTTGGAATTGCGGGAATTTTTCGGCCCACGCTTTCGCTTCGTCGGTCGAGCCGTGAGCCAGCAGCACGAGCAGGTCGGGCTGTTCGGCGGTGAGTGCTGGCAACACGGCTTCAATCGCGGCGATTGGATCCTGCACGGCGATGTTCGTCTGCACGCCCGCCGGTGCGACTTCCTCCGCGCCCTTTTTGCCGAGGACCGCCGTCACGCCCATCTTCTTACCGCCGAGCTCAAACACCTTGAATCGCTGGGGTACACCGAGATCGGGCGTGTCGAACAACGTGACATTCGCGGAGATCAACATCCCGCCGAGCGAAATGCCCTCCCCCTCGGCGAACTGGCTGAGCAGATAATCGGGCGGCAAATGGAGCTCTGCGGTCCCGGCACCGACCGCCTTGTAACCGATCTCCTTCAAGCCGCTCAGAATCGCTTCGAATTTCACCTGATCCTGCCGGCGGGCACGTTTCAATGTGCTCCCGAGATCCAGTCCCGCAAGCGCCCACCCCTTTTCACGCAGCAGGGCTTCGAGCCGCGCACGCCGCGCGAGACCTCCGGATTGCGTGAGACTGCAGCCGCACGGTTCGAGGTACCCATACTGTTCGCCGGACAGCATGAGCGCCGCCGCGGGCCTGTCCCAGCCCTCCAGATACGGTCGCGGCGGCGATGCGACCGTCGCGGCGGGACCGGTGGTGGTGGTTGCCGGCTTCTGCTGACAGCCGATGCTCATCATGACTAGCAGCGTCACGGCGGCCGTCGTCAGCGCGGCCCTTCCCGAGCGGTAGGAAAATCTCACGGTCAACGCCCTCTCCATGGCGGAAAACTCCTGTCGTGAAACGACCGGCACAAAGGCTCCGGTCACGTCGCCAGCATCCGCACATTCAGGGCCACGTTTTCAGCCTCCGGATGATTGAATCGCAGATTGAACTTCAAAGGCGGCTCGCGAAGCAGATTGATCTGCGCTCCGGGCAGGACGCGAATCTTCAGCTGATAGCGCTGTGTCGATCCGGCGAGCTTTTCCTGTTTCTTGAGCTCGAACTGCACGCGATCGGACGGCGGTTCGACTCCGAGAAGTTCCAGGTCGCCGTCGAAGTTTCGCACAAACAGCGACAGGACAACTTCCTTGCCCTTGTCCGCGGGAAACTCGCCGAGCAGCAGCATGCTTGTTTCCGCCCG
>DASRYX010000488.1:0-2668 GCA_035686985.1 Planctomycetaceae bacterium
CGCATCAGAGACCCCTGGCACTCAAGTGGTAAGCTGGAATTGTGGCACGGCCAAAGATCTCGAAGGAACCTTCAGCCCTGATGGCCCGCGTCAGAAGAGATATTCCTTATCGCATGCCGCCCACGTCTTGACAAGCACAACCCCCGGCCAAGAATCCATTTTCTCCGATTCGTGCAACGTTCCTCATTCACCTATCGCAACCGTTAGCAACACGTCTGATGGCTCCCCACAATCAGCCCGGAAGCCAGAGCTTTCCGCCCGCGCCGGTGTTGGCCGACTCGGACTCCGGCGTCCACAACCCGCCGCCTGTCGAACCGCCCGCTCCCGGTGTGAGAATGCCGCTGGTCCACGGTGACGGGACCCCGGCGACCGCGAACATTTGCTCCAGATACGGACGCATCTGGGGCAACTTCGGACTGTAGAAATTGACGAATTTGTCGATCAGCGGTTGCAGTCCCGGATCGGACGGGTCTTCCAGTCGGGTCAGCAGCTCCCGCAGATCCCACGACCAGACCTTCTCGAAGTTATTCGGTTCACTTGCGGCGAGTTTCCGGCCTTCGTCGAGCCAGCGGTAAGATTCCTCGCGACGGCCGTGCTGCCGGGCGAGATCGGCCAGAGTCTGGTACAGCCGCACCAGATCCAGTTCTTTGCGACAGGCTTCACGCTGCACTGCGATTTGCAGAGCCTTCGCAAGGAAGCGATCATGATGCACCAGCAGCGCGCGATTCACCGTCGACAGCATCTGCGGGTCGGTCAGTTTGTCGAGCGGCAACCGCAGCCATTGCAGCGGTGACAGCGAGTTCAGCGAGGTTTCGGGCTGCACATCAAACGGCGGCAATGGTTCGATGCCCAGTCGCGAGAGAATGCCGTCCAGATCGAGTTCATGTCCCGCACGCAGACAATGCGCATCGAGAACATACACACTCGCCAAGACAGCGACGCGCGACGCCGGATCCTTTGCCGCTTCCACCGGAGTCCGCCCCTGAAGCGCCCGTTGCGGCAATTGCGGCCAGACGGTCTCCAGAATGTTCCGCCAACGGTCGAGTTCCAGCCGCCGTCGCAGTGCGACCGGCGTCTTCGGCGGGAACGCCCATTGCCACGTCAGCGGCAAGGTTTCTTCCGGGACCCACTCGTTGGTTTCTTCCGGCGCGTCCTTCCAGGTGACCAGATCCCCCGCCGCGGCTTTCGCGAGTTCCACCGCAGTGTCGAAGTCGCTGCCCTTGAGGCCCGTGACATCGATCTCGGCCGGCTCTTTGGTCTCCGGATCGGCATCAAAGATTGTGATCTGGCTGATCACCGTCGGCACCGTTTCCAGCGTCAGCTCGGTCGGGGCCGGCATCGCGGATTTCGGACGGTCCAGCACCTGATAAATTGCCGACGGCAACGGTTGCCCATCCGGTGATTGCGGCGGCAATTCCAGGCGGAACAAGCGGTCGCCGGTGTCGAGTGCGGTCAGCAACCGGCTCACAGAACTGATGCCGCCGTTGAGCAGCATTCGCGCACGCCGTTCCGGAGCCGTGTTCCAATCGAGCAACTGAGCGATGGTTTCGCAGTCAACGGCGGTCGCGGCATCCTCACCGTAAAGTGCCGCCGCGCGATGCAGGGCGGTAGCGGCGGCGGTTTCGTCACCATCCCACGCCCGGCACAAGCCGACACTGTGCCACAACGTTGCCTGATCAGCATTCGCCGTCGCCAGCTTCTCGAAGAGGTCCGCGGCTACACTCCAGCAGCCCACGGACGCGTACTTCAACGCCTTCTTGGCCTCTTGGTTGATCTCATCGCTGATCGTGATCGACGGCAAGGCGTGCACGCTGCGCAGCAGGTAAGGTACCTGCACGTCGTTGTCGAATTCCAACAGCCGGACGAAGATTTCCTGCCGTTCACGATCGGGCGAGAAGCGCATCGCCAAGGCGACGTGTTCCCGTGCGGCGAGCATCCGGCCGCGCGATTGGAAGACTGCGGCCATCGCCCCGGCAAGACCGGCGACCATGGACGGAAATCGCTTCACGCCGCGCTGAAACGCCCGATGAATCGCCCGCTTAGCGGTGTCGAGACCGTCGGCCTGAAACGCCGCGGTCGCATACAGCACAATCGCAAATTCGTGGTCGGGATTTTTTTCCAAGAACGTCCGCAACACGTCGCGCGCAGCGGCGGCATCGCCGATTTCAATCTGCACGAGCGCCCGCGTGGTGGTCACCCACGAATTCTGCGGATGCCGGCGATCGAGTGCTTCGAGCTGTTGCAGCGCCTGTCGCGGCTGATTGCTTTCAATCTGCCGGGAGACGCGGTCCATGTCCTCAGCGAGATCGGCGCAGCAGAATTTCAGTTTCTTTCCGCTGCCGCACGGGCAGGGAGCATACACATCTAAAGCCATCCGGCAAATCCTTGCGAAGTCGGCCGCGGAGCAGCGCCTTCGAAGGACGTTTTCCACCTCACCTCCGGGCGGAAAAACTGCTCACGCGGGAACCCCGCATGATAGCAGACGCCGGGCGTTTCCCCAATCGTGCCAAGAAGCTCGTGCAGTAGTCATCTGGACGACAGCCGGGGGTGACAGGTTATTGCTTGCGCTCCGTCCGCATGATACAAGCGTTTCGCCACTAATTCCCAAAGGGCCATCATGCGAATTCGGTGTGAATGCGGCTGGGAGAAAGATGTTGACGACGCTTTG
>DASRYX010000489.1:0-1866 GCA_035686985.1 Planctomycetaceae bacterium
CTGTTGTTGTTCATCGAGACTGCGTAACGGCAGCAAACGATTCTCGACCCAGTTGGCCAGCGATTGGTCCGATCCTTGCCCGGCGTCCGGTAACACTAGCGCAACCGTTTCCGCAAGGTCACCGACGTGGTCGTAACTTTCGTCGAACAGCCATTCCGGGACGCCGCCCAATTCCTGCGACCATTGCCGCAGCCGCCGCGTCGGCACCGCCTGTTTCGGCTTGCGTCCGCTCAGGAAGTAGATTCCCCACGCGGCATCGGCGGGTGCGGCGGTGCGGAAATAGTTCGCCATCGCCGCGACTTTCTGAGCCGTCGCGGTCGTTTCATCCAGAGCGGCGTAGAGTTCGGCGAAGAGTTTCACGTCTCTTCCTCCGCCGCTTCGGCATTGCGTTCGTCATCGCCGAAACGAGTCGCGATAACGCCGCCATCCAGGCCCTGCTCGCGACACCAGCGGGCGACCACGCTCGCAAAGCCGTGCGTCGCCAAGACGCGGGAGGCCCCCGAGTTTTTGATCACGGACAGAAGCCCGGGCCAATCCGCGTGATCAGACAACACGAACCCACGATCCACCACGCTCCGACGTCGTGCGCCGCGCACCTGCATCCATCCCGACGCAATCGCATCCGAATAGGGCTCGAACTTCCGCAGCCATCCCGGACTCGCGGCCCAGCTCGGGGCGATGATCAATCCGCCGGTCCACGGTTTCTCCTTGCCGCGGGGAACGGTGATTTCGCTGACCGGTCGCGTCACGGGCAGAGCGACACCCCCGTCACGGTACGCGCGGTTAATCCGTTCCGTGGACCCGTGCGTGAAAATCGGCCCAATGCTCGCATCCACTCCCGCCAGCAACCGCTGCGACTTACCCAGCGCGTACGCAAACAGGACACTCGTCTTGCCGGCCGCCTGATTCGATCGCCACCAGTCGTTGACGCGGGCAAACAGTTCGGCGGGCGGTTCCCAGCGATAGATCGGCAGGCCAAACGTCGACTCCGTGATCAGGGTATCACAGCGCACGCATTCGAACGGCGTGCACGTCGGGTCATCGGCGACTTTGTAGTCCCCTGTCACAACCCAGACTTCGCCGCGATGTTCAATCCGCACTTGCGCTGCACCGAGGATATGGCCGGCCGGATGCAGCGAGACACGAACGCCGTTGCAATCGAGCGATTCACCATACTCCGCCGTTGAAATTGCAGCTTCAGTCCCGATGCGGGCGTGCAGGATCGGCAGGCCCTCGCGCGCGGTCACATAACGCTGACACCCGGACCGAAGATGGTCGCCGTGTCCGTGGGTGATCACCGCGCGCGGAACGGGGTGCCAGGGATCGATGTAGAAGTCCCCCTGTGGGCAATACAACCCGGCTTCCGTCAGTGTGACCAGCGGCTCACTCATGCCTCATGTTCCCGTGGGCGATGAGCCAGTGCAACAACGGTGCCGTGCAGATCGCCCCTACGAAATCACCATGGGAACGCCACCGGGTTAACTGAGAACCGGCAGAACGCACGATTTTCGTTCAGCGGCACGGCGTGACCGGAATCATTTGCGATCGGACAACGCCCCGGCGGCGATCACGCCTTCGCTGAGCGTGGCGCAGTGAACCAGAAACCGCGCATCGGCGTCAGGCAGCACTTTTCGCAACCGATCGGACAATCGCCCTGGTCGCGCGGTGGTCCGAAGTTCGCGCAGATAATCGACCAGCACGCCGCGACTGTCGAGGCTGTCCTCGAGCATGAAGTGGACCCACGCCCACGACTCGAAGTAGTCCGGCTTCTGCATCTGCCCGACTGTTTCGAGCGTCTCCAATCGATCGAGATCCGGACGCCAACCGTCCTGCAGCGCGGTCCGCATGCGAGACACGTAATCCCGG
>DASRYX010000490.1:0-5226 GCA_035686985.1 Planctomycetaceae bacterium
ACGAGGGGCTGTCCGCCGAACGCATTCTTTCTCAGACCTCGGCCGATGCCGAAAACGAGTTGCCCGGCGGCATGGGGCTCGGGAATCATCTGGACGACCTGCACGCGGGGGCTTCGGCGGGGCTGCATCCGCTCGTCAGTCATCTGTTCCGTGATGCCACCATTGGGTTGATCAGCGCGGATCACAAGCATTTGTATGTCCTCGAAGATGTCGCGACGTTGACCCGCGGTCAGGGAGATTCACCCTGGAACGGTGACGCCGAACCGCAGGATCCGTTTCATGCGAACTGGCAATCGAATCGGTTGACGGCGTATGTGCTGGAAACCGGCCGCCGCGCTTGGTCGGTCGGCGGCGGTGAAGGCCGCGATCCGCAGAACATCCTCACGGGTGGGTTCTTTCTTGGAGCCCCGGTTGCCGAAGGAGATGACCTGTTCGTCGTCGCCGCGCTCGGGGAAGAGATCCGTCTGCTCGCGCTCGATCCCGCCACCGGCCTTCTAAAATGGTCGCAACTGCTCGCGTATGCCGACACGAAGATTGACCTCGACATCGCCCGACGATGGGTCAGTACGCCCATTGCCGTCGGGCAGGGCATCATTGTGTGTCCGACAACCGTCGGATGGCTCGTCGCGGTTGATCGTGTTCGCCGCTCGGTGCTGTGGGCGTATCGTTATCTCCCCGAAGAAGAAGGCGAACGGCAGGAACCGGGCGAAGAAGGGACCGCGCTTCTCACCCCGCGCGAATTGAATGATCAATGGCTGGCCGCGCCGCCGGTGGTGTCGGGAGCGCACGTGATTTTCACGCCGTCGGATGGTGATGTGATCGTCTGCGTAGATCTCACGCAGGGTCGCCTCGTCTGGCAGGAAGATCGCGACGATGGTTTGTCCCTCGCCGGGGTTACCGACGAGCATGCGATCATCATCGGACAAACCGCGGTAATATCCCGCCGGCTCAGCGATGGCAAAGTCGCCTGGTCGCATGAATGGGACGAAGCCCGTGCGCCGACTGGCCGCAGCGCCATTGTGGGTGATCAACTTTACGTGCCGATGACCGATGGCACCTTGCGGCTGATCGCGCTCGCCACGGGCGAAGAAACGCAGAAACTGTCGGTCTGGCCGGGACAACCGGCGCTGGGAAGTCTTGTCAAAGCCGGGCGGCGGCTGTTCGCCTACGGACCGCACGGCCTGCAGATGTTCGACGAGCAACCGGGCGTGCTCGCGGAGATTCAGGAACGCAAAGCCACGCATCCGGATGACGCCACGGCTCTCATCCGCGAAGCCGAGTTGTGGTTGCTCACGCCGCGGTATGCGGACGCCGCAAGACAACTTCTCGCGCTGAACGTCGACGGGCTGAGTGACGAATGGGCGCAGCGCCGGCATGTCGTGCTGTGGCAGGCGCTTGTTGGGTTGGTGCAGACCGTCCCCGAT
Source organism: Planctomycetaceae bacterium (assembly GCA_035686985.1). Taxonomy (GTDB): domain Bacteria; phylum Planctomycetota; class Planctomycetia; order Planctomycetales; family Planctomycetaceae; genus DSVQ01. The sequence continues at coordinate 1,425 of DASRYX010000490.1, forward strand.
CAGGCCGACAGCGCGCTCCACAATCTCGCGCGGCTCGCCAGCACACCCGACGAAAAGCTATCGGTCGAACTCTTCCGCATCGATCGCCAGATTCAACAGGGGCACCTCGCCGATGCCTTCGATGCGTACTGGCATCTGGCGGAGCAGGACGACGGCCCGGCGATGATCGTGCGTCCCCACTTGCCGCAGTTGCAGGTGCGTCGTCGCGCCTGGTTGCAGGGACGACTGCAGGAACTCTGGCAGTCCGCGGAAGGCGAAGTGCGTCAGCAGCTCGACGACCGCGTACGGACCCAGATCACCGCCGCGCTGGATCATCCTTGGGAACGTGCAATCCACATGATCGAATGGTGTGACTTTCACCCCGCGGCGGCACAACTGCATTGGAAATTCGCCGAGGAATGGGCCGAGGTGCGGGACTTCGCCCGCGCTGAACAACAATTGTTGCCCTGGACCACCCATGCGGCTGCTGAAATCGCTCACGAAACCGAATGGCGGCTGGCGCTGCTCTATCGCAAGTTCGGGCTGACCGAGGACGCGCTGGTGCTGGAGCGGCGGTTGCGGCAGTTGAAGGCCCCGCTTACTCTCAGCACGGGCCAAACGCTGACGGAAGCGCTCGCCCAGCGGCCCGCGGATGCCGCCACGGTCGCCGAACCAGTTGCCCCGGCGTGGGATCAAACCGTGCTAGTCACGCAACTCGTCGGGACGCAATATTCACCGCCGGTGCAGGAAATCCCCAGCCCGGTGTCCAGTCCGTATCTGTCGCAATTGCTCATCCAGGTCGAGTCCAACGAACAGCGGCTGACGTTCGCCGATCGCCGCACCGGGGCGTGGCGGTGGCTCGCACCGCTGCGCGGCAGCCCGCGGGCCGAAGACTACGGCGATGTCCCGGCCGCAATTCTCGGCCACAGCGTCGTGGTGTTGCACAAGGGCGTGCTGCAGCGGTTGTCACCGGTCGATCAGAAGCTGATGTGGTCGCGCACGCTGGAGAACCATCACGACGACAGCGGGATGTATCACACCGCCCAGCGTTTAGTCCCGCAGTCGCTGCAAACGGCATCCGCCGATGAAGGCGATCACGAAGCCCTCTTCGAGACCGCCGCCGACGGGCATCTCACGGCGGTCTGGCCCAGTTATATCTGCCTGCAAGGTCGGCGAACGCTCACGGTTTACGATCCCATCACCGGTCGCGAACGGTGGACCCGCAGTGGGGTCTCGCCGCATGCGCTGATCTTCCCCACGCGGGACTACATCTGCGTGATGGAAATGGCGGACGATCACGCCACGCTGTACCGCGCGAGCGATGGCCAGCCCGTGGAAGCCGCGATGCTGGAACCGCGGTTACGCCGCACGCTCCGCTGGGAGGGGAACGATCTGATTCAACTCGAAGCGCAGGCCGGCTTGCGGTTGTTCAATCTCGGGAACCAGCGCACCGTCGTGCGTCGCACCGAGTTGTTAACCGGACGGGATGTCTGGCGGCAGGACTTCGCCCCGCGTACGGAAATCGGTCCTCTCGATGACGACTGGCTCATCGCCGTCGACCCGGCTCCCGCTGTGAAGACATCCAAGCGCGGCGTCACGCTAATCCGGTGCGCGGACGGCGAACGCCGCACGTTGGCTCCGCTGGCGCTGAATGTCACTGACGCCGAATTCTTCCCGATCGCGGACGCCGAGTGTGTCTATCTCGTCGCGAATCACGGCGACGGCAACTCGTACCATTACGGTGACAGTCTGACGACGCTCCCGGTGAACGGTACGGTCTGCTGCTGGGATCGCGCGACGGGGGAACTGCTATGGACCCGCGACGTGGCCGATCAGAACCTCGTCATGGAACGCTTCGCTCCGTCGCCGGTGTTGCTGTTTCTCACACGCAACTGGAAACAGCGCGGCAACTCGAGCTTCACGCTGCTGAATCTGCTGGCAATCGAAAAGCGCTCGGGGAAGATTCTGCACGAATCCAGCACGCCCTCCACCTTCGGTGGCTTCCACAGCCTGATGCTCCGCGAACACGAGGCGATGATCGAGCTCGCCTCTTATAATCAGAAGCTGCGGTTGATCCCCCAGCGGCCCGCTCCCGCCCCGCCGGCACCCCCGAAGGAATAATCGCGCTACGTCGTCACATCCCGCCCAGTTTTCGCGGTCGTCAGGATTTGTCCGTTCGCACCGCCTGAATCCCTGTTCTCCCGTTGGCGGCCGATTTCCGGCGGGAGTACGATGAACTGGCACGGGCGCTCGGAATCCCGCAGGGCCCGGCGATTCGGAGGATGTCGGGATGATTTTGCCCAGACCCACGTCGCCAGTTCGACGCGGTTGTCGTTTGTCGGTGCGCCTGCTTGCGTTCTGTCTGACGCTGTTGTTACCCGCCGTGGTGGCGTTCGCCGATGCGGCGAGCGACGATTACAACCTTGCCGTCCAGTTGTATCGCCAAAATCGCTGGGCCCTTGCCGCCGATGGCTTCCGCAAGTTCCTGCAGGATTACCCGGACCACGAAAAGAAGAGTTATGCCCGGCTGTATCTCGGACTGACGCTCGTCAATCAGGCCGATTACAAAGGGGCCCGCGAACAGCTGCGGCTGTTTGCCAAGGATGCGCCGAACAACCAGAACATCGCGCAGGCCCGGTATCGCATCGCCGAGTGCAGCTATCTGCTGAACGATCTCCCCGCGGCCCGCGCCGAGCTGGAAGCCTATCTGAAGCAGCACAACGAGGACGCGTTCGCCGACCGCGCGCTGCCGTACCTCGGGGATGTGCAACTGCGGCAGAATGAGCCCGCCGTGGCCGCGACAACCTTTCAGCAGGCGCTCGAGCGTTTCCCGGAAGGCCCGCTCATTGAAGATGCCCGCTATGGCCGCGCGCGAGCCCTCGATGCGCTCAAGAAACCCGACGAAGCCCTGCCGCTCTATCAGCAGGTGGCGAAGGGAACGTCGGCTCGCGCCGCGGAAGCACAGTTTCAGGTCGGGTCGCATCTCTTCGACACCAGCAAATTCCCCGAAGCCGCAGCGGCGTATAACGTCGTCTGGGATCGTTTTCCGGAATCGAACTACGCCGCCGATGCCCGGTTGAATGCCGGGTTTGCACTCTACCGCGCGGGAAAACATCTGGAAGCCGCGGCGGCCTTCGACCCGCTCACCGCCGATAAAACACGCGGCGTGACGGCCGGCTATTGGCGCGGGATGAGCCTCAAAGCTGGTGGAAACGCCGCGGCGGCAGAAGAAGTGCTCGCGAAATCCGCTCCGCTGGCGGAAGGCAATCCGCTGGAACAGGCCGTCCTGTTTCAGCACGGCGTCTGTGCCCGCATCGCTGGCAAGACCGATGTCGCGGAGAAAGAGTTCCTTGCCGTCGTGAAGAAGTTTCCCGCCGGAGACTACGCCGACGACGCGTTGCACTTTGCCACCGAACTCGCAATCGACGCGGGGCAAGTCGATGTCGCCGCAGCGCGACGTCAGCAGTTCGTCGCGAACTATCCGCAAAGTGGCCTGCGGCTGTATCAGGAACTGCTCGGAGGGCGGCTGGCGTTGGGGAAAGCTTCGCAGTTGATTTCCGCGGGGCACTCCGCGCAGGAAATTGCGGCGGAGTACGATCAGGCCGCGAGGAGTTTCGACCGGGTGCTTGCCGAGTCGACACTCGCGCGAACGAAGTCGCAGGCACGATATTACCTCGCCCTCACCCGCCAGTTGCAGGGGGATCATCGCGCCGCGTTGGAACTCGTCGAGCCGTTGATCAAGGAGATCCCCGCTGAGGGACCGCACGAACTCGGCGACGTGCTCGTGCTGCAGGCGGACAGCCTCAGCCAGACCGACCAATGG
>DASRYX010000491.1:0-6369 GCA_035686985.1 Planctomycetaceae bacterium
GGTCAGAACGGTTACGGATCGGTGAGCAGCGGTGCCCACAGGCCGGGCTGAATCTCGGGGCGTTCCCCGGACGGTGGAAACGTCGTTTTCACCGCGGCTTTCATCTGTTCGGAGAGCTCCGCGACGGTCGCCGCATGTTCGGGCTTTTCGGCGAGGTTCGTAATCTCGCGCGCGTCGGTGTCATGATCATAAAGCTCACGGCCTTTCCGCCCCTCATCCCATTCGGTGTATCGCCACCGCGGCGTCCGCAGGCTGTAACCGAAGAAGCGATTACCTTCCGCACCGACATTCGTTGTGACCGCCGCTCGGGCCTGACCGCCACCGCGCGAGACCTGCGTGAGCGCCCAGCCGCGCCCCGTTGCGGTCGAGTCCTTCAGCATCGGGACGAGGCTCTGCCCTTGAAGATTCTTCGGGGCGCTGACACCACACAGCTCGGTCAGCGTTGGGAAAAGATCCACGTGCGACACCGGCGCCGCGACCGCTTGCCCTTTGACTTTTCCGGGAGCGACGACCAGCAGCGGGACCCGCGAACTTTCCTCGAAGAGGCTCATCTTCTGCCACAGTCCGTGTTCGCCGAGGTGGTAGCCGTGATCGCTGGTGAAGACGATGATCGTGTTGTCCGCGAGACCGAGACGATCCAGCGATTCCACCACGCGCCCGACTTGCGCGTCCATAAAACTGATGCTCGCGTAATATGCCTGGCGAGCTTGCCGACGGAGATCGTCCGTCAGTTTCTCTTGCTCTTTCTTCTGACTGCCCAGTCCTGCCGGCGGAATGTCGGCCAGGTCCTCTTTCCACCCCGCGACGAGAGGCATCTTCTCTTCCGGATAAAGGCCGAAATAAGGCACCTTCGGGGCCACATACGGGGTATGCGGCCGGAAGAAACCCACGGCGAGGAAGAACGGCCGGTGCTTCTGTTTCGCACAGCGTTCCAGCACCCATTCCGCGTCGGCGGCTTGGAGCGCATCGGTGTGATGTTCATCACTCTTGGGCGACGCGTACCAGCTCAAAGTGCCGCCGAATTGGTTGGGAGTCAGCGTGGTGATGTGCGGGTGTTCTTCGAGCCGATCGACACCCGCGGGATTGAGTTCCAGCTCCCACGAGCCCGGGTCATCATGCCCGTTCGTGCCGATCGAATTGGGCACGTTGTAGTGATACAGCTTGCCGATGCGACCAGCGAAGTAGCCCGCGTTGCGGAAGACCTGCGGAAGACTGCGCTGCGCCGGAATCGTCTGTCGGAAAATCTGCCCGTTGGCGATGATGCCCGTACTGTTGGGATAGAGTCCTGTCAGCATCGAATTGCGACTCGGTCCGCACAACGGAAAGGCACAATACGCACGATCAAACCGAACGCCACGGGCGGCCAGTTTGTCGATATGCGGCGTTTTGACAAGCGGATCGCCGTAGCAGCCGAGGCTGTTGTTTAAATCATCCGAGATGAGGAACAACACGTTCGGTCGATCCGCCGCGGCGAGACCATCGGCGAGGAACAACAGCAGGCACATCGGAAACAGTGAGCGCATGAGCCAATTCTCCCAGGACGGTGCGAAGTGATTCCAGAAAGGGGCACGTCGATCAGTTCGCTTTCTTATTGCCCTTCTTCGTGGCCGCCGGTGGCTTCGGTTCGTTGTCGAACGGTTGGTTTCCGAACGCCTCACGCGGCGGTTCGCCTGTGTCGCCGACTTCGTTCCGCAGGCGATCGAGTTCCGCACGCAACTGCTTCACCACATCCGCGTATGCCGGGTCTTTGTAGAAGTCTTTCACCTCAAGAAAATCCTTCTCGCGATCCAACAACTCCCAGTCGTCGACATCCGGTTTATAATAGTGAATCAGCTTATACTTATCCGTGATGACTCCGCGATGGGGACGCACGCGATGGGGCACGGGGAATTCGTAATAGTGGTAATACAGACTCTTGCGCCAGTCGGCCGGGTCGTCTCCCTTGCAAAGCGGCAGCAAGCTTCGGCCCTGCATGTCGGCGGGGATCGGCACGCCGGCGGCATCCAGAAACGTTTCCGCAAAATCGAGCAGCGAAACAATCTGGGAAGTGGTCCGTCCCGGTTTCGTCACGCCGGGCCAGCGGATCATCAACGGACTGCGCAGCGATTCCTCAAAGATCCAGCGTTTGTCGAACCATCCATGTTCGCCGAGGAAGAATCCCTGGTCGGAAGAACAGACGACCATCGTATTCTCCGCGAGGCCTTCCTGATCGAGGAAATCGAGCAACCGGCCGATGTTCTCATCGACCGCTTTGACACACGCGAGGTAGTCGTGCATGTAGCGCTGATATCTCCAGCGGACGAGGTCTTTCCCTGTGAGATTCGCCCGCTGGAATTGCTCATTTCGCGGGCCGTAATAGGCGTTCCATTCTTTCAGTTGTGACTCCGTCAGGCCGGGTGCCGGACGGAATTTCGCATCGAGATCAGTGAACGTGCGGTCGAGCCCCATGTCATGATCGCTGACCGCCTTGCTGCGGCCGGCGAAATCGTCGAAGAGTGTGGGCGGCTCCGGATAGACGCGGTCCTTGTCCCAACCGAGCAACCGCAACGGCGGCGACCACTCCCGGTGCGGCGCTTTGTGCTGGCTCATCAGCAGGAACGGTTTCGACTTGTCCCGATTCTTGAGCCATTCAATCGAAAGGTCGGTGATGACATCTGTGGTGTAGCCCTCATGCTTGACCCGCTCTCCATTGCGGATCATCGGCGGGTTGTAATAGATTCCCTGCCCCGGAAGGATGTGCCAATGATCGAATCCGACCGGGTCGCTGATGAGATGCCACTTTCCCACAACAGCCGTGGTATATCCCGCGGCTTGCAGAAGTTTGGGGAATGTCGTCTGCGTGCTGTCGAAACGGCTATTACTATTGTTATAGAATCCGTTACGATGGGAATACTTACCGGTGAGGATTGTCGCGCGGCTGGGCCCACAAATCGAATTCGTCACCAGGCAGCGGTCAAACCGGATCCCCTCGCGGGCAATCCGATCCATGTGCGGCGTTTCGAGCAGCTTGCGCTCGTCGCCGTAGGCACTGATTGCCTGGCAGGTCAGATCATCGGCGAAGAGAAACAGAATGTTCGGCTGTTTCGCATCCGCGGCATGGCAGACAGAGCCGAGACACGCGAGCAGTCCGACAGAAAGCACGAGTAACACACGCATCGGTTGTTCCATCCGGCAGACGGAAGTGAGCAGCGAAAACCGGCCTGCAATAGACCAAGTTCGCCCGCGCGACGCAATCATTCGACGGAGTTACGCCGGGACTATTCCGCTTTGGGCTTCAACTTCCGTTTCTCGCGGGCGTCTTCCACATACGACGCGAGTTCGTCGTTGTCGGCGTAGAGATCGACGATGCTGTCCCAGATTTTCATCGCCTCGATGCGCTTGTTGTTGGCCACATGCTCGTCGGCTTCACGGAGCTTGTTCCGGACGACCTGCTCGGAGTCGAGCATTTCCCCCCCTTCCGCCTTGATCGCGTCGACTTTCAACTGGGCTTTTCGCATCCAAAGCTGGTTCTCGCGGTACTTCTCCGCATCGCCTTCCTCGGGTTGGTCTTGCAACAGCACGATCATTTTCTGGAAGATTTCCAGAGCTTTCACCCGATCGCCGTACTGCTGGAACCGTTCCGCCTGCAGGTAGAATTTCTCGCCCTCGGTCTTCGGCTTCCCTTTCCGATTCCGAGCCTGATCCTCGATCATCTGCATTTCGACCTGATCGAGATACTCCTGTGCCTGCGACGCGTGCTCTCCCTGCGGGAAACGCTTGAGCAGCGGCTGGAGATATTTCTCACGCGCTTCGCGCATCTTATAGACATCGTTGGTCCGCATCAGCGTTTCTGCCGAGGCGAACAGCTTGGCTTCACTGGCCGGCATGAGCGACCACGCCGCCGCGGCGATGATGAGCACCAGACACGTCGCGAGAAACCAGCTCTGCTCATAGAACGGCGACTGATCTTTCTTCTTCTTTTTCTTCTTCTTGGCGGCACCGTCTTTCAGCTGTGTTGTTCCGCCGGCGCCCACCGTTTTGGTCGCCGCGTCGCCGAGTTCCGTGCCGATCAGACTCGCCTGGCGGGAAATCTTCTCGGTGACTTCATCAATGGCCACCTGCAATGCCAGCGCGTCGAAGTAGCGCTCATCCGGCTCCTTTTCCATCAGGCGGAAGACCATCTCCTCGACCTGGATCGGACAATCCGGCACGAGGGACGTGATGCGGAGCGGATCATCCTGCAGATGCTGCACGAGCATCTCACCGGCGTTCTCGCTTTCAAACGGCGTCTGCCCGGTAAGCATTTCGTACATCACGCACCCGAGCGAGTACAGATCGGTGCGGCGGTCGACCGGCGGCTTGCCACGAATCTGTTCGGGAGCCATGTAAGCATAGGTGCCAACTGTTTTCCCTGCGGCCGTCAGTGCCGTGGCAGTCGTATCCCGGGCGATACCGAAGTCGGTCAGCTTGAGAATATTGTTCGGGCCGACGAGCAGATTGGCGGGCTTGAGATCCCGGTGGATTACCCCCGCCGTGTGCGCGTGCTCAAGAGCTTCGGCAACCTGGCGGGTATACCGCAGGACATCCTGCCAGGGGAGTTTACCTTTGTGCCGCAGGAAGCTTTCCAGCGAACCGCCCTGGACCAGTTCCATCGCATAAAAGCGCTGATTGCCGACTTTCCCCCCGCCGTAATAGCGGACGATGTGGGCGTGCTGCAGTTTTTTCAGAATGGCGATTTCGCGCTCGAACCGCTGCTGGACCTGCGGCGAGTCGTTGACTTCCGGCGACAACACCTTGATAGCGCACGCGATCCCGGTCTTGGTATAGGTCGCGCGGTACACCACGCCCATGCCGCCGACGCCGAGCTTGTCGCCGAGTTCAAACGGTCCGATCGTGCGCTTGGTCATAAACCGCGATCACCTGGGGCCACGCAGAGATTGTTCGCCGAGTCTCTTCATTGTGTGCGACCGGCACAGAGGACGCAACGGCGACCGAATTTCAGGTCGAAGTCCTGCATTTTCTTCAATGCCGGACTTCTGCATCCGAACGAGACACGCAGATGAATTCCAAGGCAGAAGCCCGGCATCGAAACCAGATGCCGGGCTTCTATTTTGTCGTTGCGGTGTCTGCGCGTAACACGCGAGCTGTTAATGACTTGCTTTTGGCTGCCGTTTGTGGGCCGCTCAACTGTGCCAGAAACTGTGCCAAGTTCGTGCTCTTGCACGTTCCTATCCACATCTCCGCACAGTCTCGCCCTCGTCAAGGATTCCGGCGTTGACAGTAGTGTTTCGCACCTCGCAAGGATGACCGGCAGCGGACACCCCACAGTGGGGCAGGCGGACGCCTGTCGTATCCGCCCGATTGCATGACCTTGATTTAGCTGGGCTGAGGCGGGGTTTCAACCCCAGTTGCAGCGGGCACGAAGACGATTTTCTTCATCGACTCCTGCGACGCGTCATCGTGCAGATGATAATAGCGCCGAATCAGCTTACTCTCGCGATGCCCCAACCATGACATCAACGTCTGCTGTGAGGTAACGTAGTTGGCGGAAACCGAACAGAAGTAGTGCCGGAAGCTGTGCAGGCAACCATCGCGTAGACTCGACGCAGCGCCCGGCGCCGCCGGGAAGTCCTTCGCCAGCGGTTCGAGCACTTGCTGCTTGAGGGTCTTCAGCACGATCGTACGGTGGATGGGGCGGCCATCCGGCCCACGGAAAACTTTACCGTCCGGGTGACGCGGAAGCGTCGGTAAGAGCGTCAGGAGCTCCACGCTGATCGGAATCGCGCGGTTGCGCTTGCTTTGCGATTTGGTAGGAAATTGCCCAACGCTGAGGTGATCTACGCGCTCCCGATAACCTTGATCAAGGCGCTCTGCAAGCACGCGCCTGACCTGCTGACAGTCCGGGATATTCGGTTCGAGCGAGCGCTCCGGGAAGCCGCCGGGACCGGACTACAGCAGCGACGGCCCTTCGGCTGTCCAATTATCGAAGCCAAGCAGCAGGAGGAAGTAAGCATCGACTTGTTCGGGGATGTCAGGTTACACATCATGCGTCAGGCCCGATTGACGATGCACGCATTGGCATGCTTCAGCGCACCTGAGGCTTCAAGTCTGCCGGCGGGGGGCCACCCCTCGATTGCAAGCAGCGGTGATGAAGTTGACGGCTTAAGGTCCATTCAACGTGAAGTCGAGGACGACGCGTTGAGCCATCAGTACGGGTATGCCGGTTGGCTGCTAACGAATCATGAATTTCATCATGACCGTCGCCAGCTGCATGCCGCCTGGAATAGTCGACCGTACCTGACGTCGCTCTATCCAACGCGAGAGGCGGCTGAAAGCCTCATGACCATCGGCGGCAGAAACTTCCCCGGCAATGGAGCCGAACTGCATGCC
>DASRYX010000492.1:0-8794 GCA_035686985.1 Planctomycetaceae bacterium
GCAGATGGTGATGAACTCCCTGTTCTCCCAGCAGCAACAGCAGGGGCAACAAGGCGGACAGCAGGGCCAACGCGGTCAGCAGCAGCAAGGCAACAGCGGTCTGAGCGTGACCGTGCAGCAACCCGTGACTGAAATCGTGACCGTCAGTACGACGGTGAGCGTGCCGGACGGCGGAACCGTGCTCCTCGGCGGGATCAAGCGGCTGCGAGAAGGCCGCAACATGTCCGGTGTGCCGATTCTGAACAAGATTCCCTACGTCAGCCGGTTGTTCAAGAACACGGGTGTCGGCCGGGAAACGGAAAGCGTGATGCTGATGGTGACTCCTCGAATCATCATCCAGGAAGAAGAAGAAGAATTGCTCGGCATTCCCACCGAGTAAAACCGAGGGTTCGTCGCAAAGTCCTCGGCCGCCGTGATCTTATCGGGCAAGATCACGGCGGTTCTTTTTTAGGTGCCCCAGAAGCCCAGCCATCGCATGGCTGGGTCTTTCCTTTTGCGGGATCACACGAAGCGCAATGCAGTGCAAAGTGATCAATGAAAAGTGCAAATCGCAAAGTGGTGAAGACTTGTTCTTCTCACTTTGCACTTTTCATTTTTCAATTTGCATTTTGCACTCTTTTCTATCCAGCTGATTTCGACGGCAGCTTCAATTGCCGCCGGATATCCGCCTGAATCTCCGCCACCGTTTGGTTGCCGTTGGTTTGAATGACGAGCTCTTTGCGGCCGAACAGTTCCAGAATCGGCTCGGTCTTTGTGCGATAATCTTTCAGTCGCGCGCGAACGGCATCGGGATTATCGTCATCCCGCATGGTGAGCGTGCCTCCGCAGACATCGCATCGATCCGGCTGGGCGGGACGGTGATGGATCAGGTTGTAGTCCAGCCCGCACTGGCTGCACATCCGGCGGGCGAGAACCCGGTCGAACACCACCTCATCTGCGACATCGATGTGGATCACGGCGTCGATGTCGTAGCTCTCGAGGAAGAATCCCGCCTGCGTGCGATTGCGCGGGAAGCCGTCGAGAATGAAGCCGTAGTTCCAGTCATGGTCGGCGAGCCGCTCCTGGATGATGTTCTCGACGACATCATCGTCCACCATATTGCCTTCGGCGATGAGACGCTTAATCCGTGCCGCGAGCTTGGTGTGCGTCTGGATATGCCAGCGGAAGATGTCGCCGACGGAGATATGCACGAGGTCGAAGTCTTCTTTAAGCAGCTTCGCCTGTGTCCCTTTGCCGCAGCCCTGCGCCCCCATAATGATGTATTTATGCATCGTAAGCGAACTTGCTATCCCAAGTGATGACGGCTTGTCAGGGGAACGTAGAGCGCTGCGAAAGCCCAGTATACCAGAACCGTAAGCCATCTACCCGAGTATCAGTGGGAGGTGAGAGACGCTCGGGACGGTTCAGCTTCGCAATCAGGCAGATACCATGCAGCAAAACCCTGATTTCAGAAAAAGGGGCAGCAGCATGACTTTTCTCAACGACTGCAGTCGTAAGAATATGCGGAGACGACGCGCACTCGGCTGGGGCGCAAGTCTATGGGGCGTTCCAGCTTCGTCGCGCCGGCTTCGGCACCGCACGCCCCGCAATCTCCTCTGTTGAACCTTGTTGGGGTTCGTTGTGGGTTGGTTCTTGAGACTATGTTGATGCCGGAAGCCGCTCCGATCCTCTGTCCAAAATGCCACCGTCCGATCACGATGACGGTGCAGGCCGCGCTGCAGGCGCGCGATCTCGGAGTCGCAGTGGAATGTGCCTTCTGTAACGAAGTCTGGCTGTACCGCTCGCATCCTACGCCGATGTTTGGGCCACTGGCCTCGCCGAAGCGACGCCGCGGCCGTAGTGCTCCTGTCGCAGACGAAAATCTCTCGAACAGCGGAGACGAACCGGACGACGATGATGATCCGGAAGAGCTCCGGCCGCCGCCGGACGAATCGGATGAGCACCGCCCGGGCCTGTGACACGGCTTAGCGGCGACGCGATCGTGCAGCGGCTTTCGTCTCGGGAAAGCGTTGCGACAGTTCACGCACGAGCCCCGTTGCGGCGGCTTGTTCGCCCGCCGACTGCAACGCCTCTGCGGCACGCAGCTGGCACCACGCGGCCAGGCCTGCCTGATCGGCGTAATGCAGCGGCAGCCACATCCATTCTGCCGCGGCCCGCAAGGCGTCTTTCTGCTGCCAGAACGCCTTGCCGATCAGCACGTGAGCGCCGCTCTGCAGGGAAACCGGCAGGTCATCGGTGGTCGCTTCCCAGCGCCGGCGCTCGGCCTCGGTGACCGCTTGCGTCGCCAGTCGTATCCGCCAGAGCTGCATCTGAGCGAGCCTTTGCAGCATCACATCGGCGTCACTCGCCAGCTTTTGCAGCTCGGCTTCGGCGTCGGGGCTGCGGTGGCCATTGCGTTCGAGGTTCCAGCTTGCGGCGATCAACGGGGCGACCCGTCCGCCGGCAAGGATCACCGCGCGGGCCGCGACGACATCCGGGATGTCGACGGCGTCCGCATCCCAGACGAGCGGGATCAGCCCCCAGTAGCGGGTGTGCGGATCGGATTCCACGAGCGGGGCAAAGCGTAGTGCGGCTTTGCGGAGATCATCTTCCGCCAGCGCGCACTTGATGAGGCTCGCGAGCAGTTCGCGCCGAACCCACGTGCGCTCTTCGTCTTCGAGCGCAGCAGTGAACTGCGCTTCGGCATCGGGGAACTTGCGTTCGGCGAAGAGTTCCAGTCCGCGCGTGTGCGCCGGCACATATTCCGTTTCGACGCGCACGACTTCCGCAGCCGGAAATGTCTTGAGAGCCGCCGCCGGTCCCGTGCGAATGGAAAGCGCTTCGCCGGTGTAGTCGACTATCTGGCCTTTCCACAGCGAACGGGCGCTTTGAGCAGGCGATTGAATCACGACCAGATCTTCCGCGGGCGCAGAAAACGCACTCAGAAAGAACAGCGCCCCGGCGGTCGTGAATAGAATCTTACGGCTGGGCAGCGAGTTGACGGACATCATGGTAGCGGTACGTCCCCCCGTTCTGTCGCGCCATCTTTTTCAGGAAGTTCTCGAGGCCGAGATCGTTGCCCTTGCCGAATTCGATCGTGTGAATTCGCGCCCTCCCGTTGTTCACGCGGTCGATCTTCATGAGTTCGCGTGCCGTCAGTTGTGGTTCATCGGCATCGGTCAGAAAGTAAATGATTTCCGGCTGAAGTCGCAGCGCCTGTTCGAGCGCGGGCATGTGGTCGGTTCCCTGATCCGGAACGATCTGCGAAATGTATTGTCGGGCGAGTGACTTGTTCCGTTCGGTCGCGAAGAAGAGCGTTTCTTTGTCCTGTGCGAACGGCTGGAACATCCGTGGAACGCGGTTGTAGAATACGATCTGAAACTGCTGCTCGTCCGAGAGCGTTTGCAACGCTGCCACCAGCGCCGCTTTCGCGGACGCCATCGCACCGTAGTTCTCCATGCTCGCCGAGCAATCAATCACGAAGACGACGCGGGTGCCCTGATCCTTGGTTCCGAAGAACGCCGTGCCGGGGAGACCGCTTCCACCCGCGCCTTCGGCACCGAGACCCGTACCCCCTTTGCCACCTGGTGCATTGTTCGTTCCGCCGCGACCGATGATGCCGCCTTGCACGAGATCGCGCGCATCGGGCAATCCCCCCGAAGGAGCCGGGACGCCGGGACCGACACCGCGCGTCATTCCGGATGCCACCACGGCGGCATCCGACTGCGGCGTCTGCAACGGTGCGGACGCGGGCAGAGTCAGGTTTGTTGACGACGAGGTTGCCGCACCGATCGGTTCTTCATCGACGATCGTGTCGATGGCGTTCGTCCCGCCGGCTCCTGTCCCCACGGCACCGGGGCCCGGCCGTGACACACCCAGCGTGATAAACGGCTGATCGGAGAAACCAACGGGGCCACGCGGCTGTGTACGGATCCAGAACAACAGGATCGCGACGATGAGCAGGTGCAGCCCGAGCGAGACGACCCAGCTCGACGAGTACCACCGTCGTGTCGGCGGCGCGATCAACACCGGATCCGCAAACGCGGGGAGCGCTTCCTTCCGGCGCAGCGGTTTCGCGGCGACCGCCACAGGCGAATCCATCCAGCATTCACACGCAGGACTTCGGGCGCCGAGCGGCGCGGCAGCGAAATCCTCTACGAATACTGTAGGTGAACCCCCGCCTTGGGGTCAATTGGCAGTTTTGCCGTATCGCGCTGCGGGCTGGTAGAAACACGACCTACGGCAGCAATTTCGCCAGATCAGCGTGCGGGCGGGGGATGACGTCCGCGAGAATCAGTTTGCCGCCCAGGCGTTCGACGGTCGAGCGGCCGACTTCGATCGCCGTCTGCACGGCGGCGACATCGCCCCTCACCATGATCGTGACATACGCCGCACCGATCTTTTCTTTCCCGGCGAGCGTCACGTTCGAGGCCTTGAGCATGTCATCAGTGGCATGCAGGGCGGCCACCAGCCCTTGGGTTTCCAGGAGGCCGAGAGCTTCGGTTGTCGCCATCGCGTTCTCTTTCGGAATTCGGTTGTCGTAAGCGCCCAGCAACGGGCTCATCACCGGCTTGCTGTTGACCAGCTGCCGGGTCACTTCGAGGGGAGCGGGCAGCACAGAGTAAATCGCTCCGCTGCCCATCCGCTGCGCGAGTTCCATCCCGCGCTCAGCGGCGGCTTGCACATCGGCGACGGGACCGGCCAATTTAATGGTTTGGCCCACGCCGTCGGCACTTTCGATGCCCAGAATGCGAACGTTCGCCGTCTTGGAACAGGCATCGGCCACCATGAACGAGGGGGCCAGATTGTTCACTTCGAGCAGCGCGAGGCTGTATTCGACAGGCATGCGAACGCCGATTCAGGTCCGTGGAAGCGGAAAACGTTTCACTGCGGTTGAGAGTTCCGTAGTCCCACAGAATGACGAATTCCCGTGGTTTGGGCAACTCCAGGCGAGTTTGCAGGCTGGCGTCCTCGCCTCACAGTGAAACGTTCCTGACTATCGACCGTTATTCCCCGTCGGCCGCAGTCACAACCGAGAGTTGCGGCGTGGACGGCGTAGAGACCCACGTCGCCAGCAATCCTTCGAGCATGGTGAGCTGCGAATCCATCTGCTGCAGGTGCGACTGCAACGAGTCCTGCAGTCCCAGATAGTACGAATGCAACCGGTGTTCCTGACGCTGATGCTGCTCGAACCGGTTCCGTAAGCTCGTAACAGCCGTCTCCAACCGCGGTGAAGAAACAGAGGACAAAGAACTCAGAGCGGACAAACCAACCGACATGCCATTCACTCCCGGAAGCCCCGACCGTGGGAAGAACGAATTCGTGAGACGCGATGATCAATCGACTTGACAGACTGGAAAGCTTGAGAAGTTTGGGGTGAGTTTGCTGGCGGTTTCCCTCGTCAATCGAGCTGGTCCTAGCTCAAGAAGACGACAACTGCCATTCAACAAACGACTTCCGACCGACATCGCTACGGCGATCTGCCTCCAATGGACGGAATTGATCAAGTCGCTTTTACCGGCTGGTTCTCGAAAGCCGATTGATCCGGATAGATCACGGTGAGGGAACGCTCTTGCGGGAGACTCCGGTGCCGGTTGGGCTGGTTACATATCGCGTTTCGCTGTTGGGAACGTTCGCGCTGCTGGCGGGATTGTGTCTCAACGGCTGCGCGCGCGGACCACGCGCCTCCATGGAGCAACTTTTCAGCCGTGGACCGACCGGCAGCGAAGCGGATGTCTTGGAAGCCGCCGAGCCGGAGTCGACGGTCTCGGCGAACACAGCGACGACCGTTGTGACACTTGAAGACGCCGCCCCGGTCACGATTACCGAGCCGCTACTAGACTCTGCGGGCATTCAATCCGAGCCTGTTGCCGACACGTCGGTCATGCCCGGGCAGAGTCGCGTGACGGTGGAACCGCGGCCCGAGCGCGAGAAGCCCGGACCGAAAATCTGGGATCGCCGGACGGTGTCTGCCGCTGCGGAAAACACGGTCAGCCGGCTGAGGAAGGCGCTATCGACCGACGGTGACGCCAACCTCGCCGTCGGCGACCTGCAGAACCGGGAACATCCTGTCCGCGTCCGCGTTGACGGATTAGTCCACGAAGCCGAGGAACTGCTGGAATCGGGCGAGATTCATGACGCGAAAGTGCTTGCTGAGCGGGCCGTCGAACTGGCGGGCGCGGTCGGCTTGAACTATCTGCCGACGGAAGAGCGGCCGGAAGACCTGCTGCAGAAGATCGTCGCCGGAATCGATGAACGCGACCGCGCACCGGTGGTCAATGTGGATGGCACGCCATTGCCCGTTCTGACGCTGCCGCCGGCCGAAGCCGAGGCGAAGCGAACCGAGCTGACGCCGGCGATTGTGGAAACGGCCCGAACCGAAATCGTGTTCGGCGCGGTGGCCGCCAATCGGCCGGCATTGCTGTCCGCTCCATCGGTCGGCGTGGAGTCGTCCGACGGCGGGCTGGTTGTGATGGGGCCGATCTCCAACGATCTGACCGAACCCCCGGTTCCCGTGGACCCGGTGACAGCGGTCGGACTTGCGGCTCCCTCAGCGACGGGGACGCGCTTGCGGATGGATCGCGATGCCGGGCCGCTTCTCACCGCGGCGGAGAGCCAGCCGGTTCCGCCGCAGATTGCCGATGTCGCACCGCTGCCCGCCTACAGCACGGTGGTGGCTCCCCGTCCAACGACGCTTGCGACGGATGCCCCTAAATTCACGTTCATCTTCGCGGATCTCTGGCCGCTGTGGGGCCTGGCGATTGTCATCGCCGTAGTCGGAGCGATGCTGGCCGCCCGGCGCTGGCTCACCGGGCATTAGACGCCGCAAGATCTCAATCTAACGGGTTTGCGACGCCCGTCCGTGTGGTGTACAGGCGAAAAATGGGGTGCGCCTGCCGGCAAATCGTGACCTAAACTTGTTCAGGCCGGACGTCGGATTGACGGGATCGGTCGCCGCAAAAAATCGCTTCCCGGCGATGAGGTCCCGATGAAAACTCCTGATCCCTGGTCGCGCCCCACTGTGCAGGATCTGCGCTCGATCCTCGAAAGCATCGAAAAACAGACCAATACCAACATCCGCGAGCATGAGCGGATCGATCTCGCCGTTCCCGCGGAAGTGACCACAATGCGGGGTAACGTCATTGAAGCGATGACGCGCGAAATCAGCCGCTTGGGCATCGGCCTGCTGCATCGCGGCGCGATTTCACCGGGCGAAGTTACCGTCAAAATGGCGAGTGAAACCCGGCAATACACGTATCGAGTCGCGCTGGAATGGTGCGCTCCCGCCGAGAACGGCATGTTTCTCAGCGGCGGCCGCTTCCTCGGCAAACTGGACGAGTAATCGCCCGTACGGGAATCGGCTCAAGTTGCCGGTCGGTGGGCGTCGACAGACTCGAAGCGGGGCGAAAACGCCTTTTTGATTCCGCCTTCGAGTCTTTGTCATGCGCCGCGCTTATCTTTTCCTCGTCGCGTTGGCGATTACGTACGCGCTCTTCGCGCCGCGCACGTGGTTGCCGCGTCAGCCGCGCGAGAACCCGGCGGATGTCGCGCAACTGATGCCGCACGGAATGGAACCTCTCTCGGCAATCATCGTCCGGGGCGTGATCATCATGACAGCGCTCTGGAGTCTGCAGGCGCGCGACAATATGCGCCCCGGTGAGATCTGAACTGTCTACCAGAGGCGCGACATAAAACTCGATCCCAAGCTCTGCTTGGGATCGTTCCTGTTCGTAGCTCTGCTACGTCTTTATAGCGGCATCCTCCCCGCCTCTCGCGAAGCAGAGCTTCGGGTCGGATGGTTCCCAAACAGAGCTTGGGAACCAGTTTCGGTGCAATCACTCTTCACGCGCACGGCGGTTTCGGTCCATAATGGACGCACGGATGTTCGAACGCCTGTTTTTTTGGAAGGAGCCCCCGGATGCCCATCTTCGCGGATAATTCAGAGACCATCGGCCGCACGCCGCTGGTGCGGATCAATCGTCTCTCTCAGGGCCTCAAAGCCACGGTCCTCGCGAAGATTGAAGGCCGCAATCCAGCGTACAGCGTGAAGTGCCGGATCGGCGCGAGCATGATCTGGGACGCCGAGCAGTCGGGCAAACTGAAACCCGGCATGCATGTCGTCGAGCCCACCAGCGGTAACACTGGCATCGCGCTGGGTTATGTTTGTGCGGCCCGCGGGTATCCGCTTACGCTCACCATGCCGGAAACGATGTCCGTCGAACGACGGCTGATGCTCAAGGGCTTCGGTGCCGAATTGATCCTGACCCCCGGTGCCGACGGGATGAAGGGGGCGATCGCCAAAGCGGAAGAACTCGCGGCGCAACCCGGCTGGTTCATGCCACAGCAGTTCAAGAACCCGGCGAATCCGGCGATTCACTTCAAGACCACGGGCCCGGAAATCTGGCACGATACCGACGGCAAGGTCGACATCTTCGTCGCCGGGGTCGGCACTGGCGGCACGATCACTGGCGTGGGCAGGTACATCAAGAAGGAAAAAAATCACCCGATGAAAATCGTCGCGGTGGAACCGACCGCCAGTCCGGTCTTGTCGGGTGGTGCTCCCGGACGGCACAAGATTCAGGGAATCGGTGCCGGTTTTATCCCGGAGATCCTCGACCGCAGCCTGATCGACGAAGTCGTGCAGGTCACCGATGACGAATCGCTGGAGATGGCCAAGCAACTCGCGAAGAAGGAAGGCATCAGCTGCGGGATCAGCTGCGGTGCGGCGATGGCCGCCGCCCTGAAGATCGCGGCCCGTCCGGAAGCCGCCGGCAAGGTGATCGTCGTTGTGCTGCCCGACAGCGGTGAACGTTAT
>DASRYX010000493.1:0-3585 GCA_035686985.1 Planctomycetaceae bacterium
GTGAGTGCGTTGGCTCATCAGCACGGCGCGTTGTGCATTGTGTCGTTCGATCCAATCAGCCTTGGTGTACTCAAGCGGCCGGGGGAACGCGGCGCGGATATCGCCGTCGCGGAAGGGCAGTCGCTCGGCATCCCACTGCAATACGGCGGTCCGTATCTGGGCGTGCTGGCCTGCAAGAGCGAATTCGTCCGCAAGATGCCGGGTCGGTTGATCGGCGAAACGGTGGACCGCAACGGCAAACGTTGTTTTGTGCTGAATCTGCAAGCCCGCGAGCAGCACATCCGCCGGGAAAAGGCGACCAGTAACATCTGCACCAATCAGGGATTGATGGCCCTCCGCGCGACGGTCTATCTCGCGCAGATGGGACCGCAGGGCCTGCGGGAAGTCGCGGAACTGTGCTGTCAAAAATCGCACTACGCCGCGGAGAAAATTGCGGCCCTTCCCCGATTCAATCTGTTGTCGAACATGCCCTTCTTCAAAGAATTCGCGGTGACGAGTGACGTTCCCGCATCCTATTGGCAAGGCATGGTACAACTCGCTGGTTTTGATATTGGTCCTCGTCTCAACCGATTCCCGCTCATTCCCGGAATGACTGAGGAAGAGCGAAGTCGCACATTCCTCGTTGCTGTGACCGAGTGTCGCACGAAAGACGAGATTGATCGGTTGGCCGACGTCTTAGCGAATCCGGTGAGTCTCTATCGGTGAGATGCCCTCACATCACCAGACAGAGAATTGTAGATAGAAATGAGTGAGTCATGCGGAATACGCAGGCCGTGCAGCTGTTGTCGGAGTTATCGCACCGCGGGCGTCGTGCCGAGTCGTTCCCTCCCGCCGATGTGCCGACGCGTCCGTTGTCGGAACTGATCCCGCAGAAGCATCTCGCGTCCGCACCGCCGCAGTTGCCGGAAGTGACCGAGCCTGACGTGGTCCGGCATTACACCAATCTGTCGACGTTGAACATGTCGGTCGACACGCATTTCTATCCGCTCGGCAGTTGTACGATGAAGTACAACCCGAAGCGGCATGAACGGCTCGCGAAGTTGCCGGGCATTGTCGATGTCCATCCGTATCAACGGCCGGCGAACATGCAGGGGTTGCTCGCGATTCTGTACGAGATGCAGGAGATGCTCGCGGAGATCGCCGGGTTGCCCGCGGTCTCGATGCAGCCCGCGGCGGGAGCGCAGGGTGAACTGACCGCGCTGCTGGTCGCCGCTGCCTACTTCCGTGACAAAGGCGAAACGCGCACGAAGGTCGTTTTCCCCGCCAGTGCACACGGCACCAATCCCGCCAGTGCCGCAATTGCCGGGTTCGATTGCGTCCAACTGCCTGCTACGGCGAATGGTCTGATCGATCTCGACGCGCTGCGGAAAGTGGTCGATCAAAACACCGCCGTGTTCATGGTGACCAATCCCAACACGCTCGGTCTGTTTGAACCGGACATCGCCGCAGCCGCGAAGATTCTGCACGAAGCCGGCGGCCTGGTGTACATCGACGGCGCGAACATGAACGCCATCATGGGAATCACGCGGCCGGGGGACTTCGGCGGCGACATGATGCACTACAACGTCCACAAGACATTCACCGGCCCGCACGGTGCGGGTGGTCCGGGTGCCGGTCCCATCGCCGTGCGTGATTTCCTCGGCGATTATCTGCCCGGTCCGATCATCAAGAAGAGCGACGCGGACACGTATGACCTCGCCACTCCCGCGAAGTCGATCGGCCGCGTGCGGACCCACTTTGGTAACGTCGGCATCCTGCTGCGGGGCTACTTCTACCTGCGGACGCTCGGAGCCCAAGGCGTCCGCGATGCCGCCGAACAGGCGATCCTCAATGCGAACTATCTGAAAGCGCTGCTGGCCGATGTCCTCACCGTTCCGCAGGGCCAGCACTGCCTGCACGAGTTCGTGGCGTCAGCCTCCAGTGTGTTGAAGGCCCGCGGCATCTCCGCGATGGAGATTGCCAAGCGGCTGCTCGACTTCGGCTTCCACGCGCCGACCGTCTACTTCCCGCTGGTGGTTCCGGAAGCGCTGATGATGGAGCCGACGGAAACGGAATCGAAGGAGACGCTCGACGCCTTCGCAGCGACCATCAAGACGATCCTCGGTGAAGACGCCGCGTTCCTGAGAGAAGCCCCGCACACGCTGCCGATCAGCCGTCCCAGCGATGTTAAAGCCGCCCGCGAGCCGGTGTTGAAATGGACGCCGTGCCTGCGGGATTAAAGTGAAGAGGAAGTGCAAAGTGGCCAGTGCAAAATGCAAAGTGCAAAGTGATCAGGTCCCGACCGGGCGGTTGCTCTATTCGTCCACTTTGCACTTTGCATGGAACACTTTGCACTTTGCGCTCTCTCGAATCTGTCCGGCGTTGCCACTTGGTCACAACCCATGACCGAGCCGCTCTACGCCGACTGCCGCCTGATTGTCGAGCCCGCGCCTCTGGCTGGCGTGCAGAACATGGCACGCGATGAAGTGCTGCTGGAAGCCGCCGTGCAAGGTGCGGGTCCGGTCGTCCGCGTTTACCAATGGGAGCGGCCGACGTTATCACTGGGCTATTTTCAGGAGCGCGAGCCGTGGATGGACGCGCCCCCCTGGTCAGAGACCGCGATGGTCCGGCGGCTCACCGGCGGCGGGGCGATTCTGCACGATCAGGAATGGACTTACAGCTGCGTCCTCCCCGGCCGCGATTTCCGGCTGCGTCATCCCTACGATCTCTACGACCGCATCCACGAGGCGATCGTCGCCTTCGCGGGATCGTACGGAGTCGCCCTGCGGCCGCGCGGCGAAAACGTCTCAAAAGTGCACGAACCGTACTTATGTTACCTGCGCGGCGACTCGCATGACTTATGTTTAGGTGATGCAAAGATCGTCGGCAGCGCTCAGCGCCGGCGGAAAGCGGCGTTGCTGCAGCACGGGAGCTTCCTGTTAAGACACTCGCCGCTCGCTCCGGAGATTCGTGGCGTCTTCGATCTTTTGCCGGAACATCGCTTGCCCGATGGCGTTCAATCCTTCGGCGAGGCGATCGCCGCAACCATTGGCTCGCAGATACAACCGTCGGCTTGGAGCGATGCGGAACGGACGCGCGCCGAGGTTCTGAGCGAGCAGAAATACAGACGTCTGGACTGGGATTAAGTTCTTGTCAGGGAACGATGAATGACGATGAAACTGAGAATCCATCGTTGACAGTTCTCAGGCTTTCTTGTTAGCGTGAGAATTGCCGGATTTGCCTCAGTGGTGCAGATATCTCTTCTTTTTCATTTGCCCCCGCGCAGCTCCTGCGAACTCATTTCCGTTGTTGAAGCTCTCGGTCGGTTTTCGTTCTCCAGAGAAAAAACACACCAGATCTACGGCGAGCTCCGATAGCCAGCGGAAGGATGAGGCATTCTATGCTCCATGCTGAGTTCAAGGTCTTGGGCGGAAAGCACCAGGGCCGCAGTATCCCGATCAACACCAAGAAGTTTCTCGTTGGCCGTGAGCAGGATTGTCACCTGCGCCCCAACAATGATCTGGTAAGCCGCCACCATTGTGTCTTTCTCGTCGACGACTTCGCCGTGCGGCTGCGCGACTTGGGCAGCACGAACGGAACGCGCGT
>DASRYX010000494.1:0-2600 GCA_035686985.1 Planctomycetaceae bacterium
ACAGGCCGCATCACCAGCGCGGGGTCTTCCACGAAATCGTCGACGGGAAAGAACTTGAGAATCGCATCGAGGATCACCGGCACACCGTGACCATCTGCACGGACGACTTCCGGTCCGATGCCTTCCGACGGAAAGTTGCCATCGGCGAGCACAAGTTCGTCGCCATGTCCCATCCGCATCAGCACGGACATCAAGGCGGGCGAGACGATCGGGGGAATGTGTTTCAGCATGCGGTGAATCAACCCGGTGTGACACGGCCCAGAAAGATTTCGGTATCGTACTCGAAGGCCACCTCGCTGTTGTATTGATGCCGGTCAAAGAGCTCATCGAGTGCCGCGAGCATCGGGGCGTGCCGGGGATCCTCCGGTCCGGGCGTGTACGACGAGGAGAGCACGCGCCCATGCAGGCCCTCGCGGTCGAAACGCTGCTCGTTGTACAGAGTCTCCACGGTCCACCCTGTTGTGAAAAACGCGGCGAGGCGATCGCGATCAACGGTCTGATGGCGGACCTGCAGGTAGTCCGTGCCAAACTGGGTCAGGAACGCTTCGTAATCGCGCAGAAACGGCGTGCTGTCGAGCCGGCGGGTATTCCAGATCAGAGCGCACCAGCCGTCATTCCGCGAGATCCGCGCGAATTCCCGTTTCGCCGCTGTCGGATCGAACCAGTGAAACGCCTGCGCCGCGACGACGAGATCGACACTAGCGTCGGGGAGTCCGGTCGCTTCGGCGGTGCCATCATGACTGTGAAAATTCGGCACGCCCGTCAAATCACGCTCCGCAGCGACACGCATCGCAGCGTTCGGCTCAACAGCATGCACGATGCAGTGGTGTTCGAGAAACAGCCGCGCGGAAATGCCCGTGCCGCTACCGATGTCGGCGATCACCGCTCCCTCATGCAACCCGGAGACGGCGTGAGTCAACGCGTCCCACACCTCCGGCGGATAGCCCGGCCGGTAACGGACGTAGTGGTCCACTCGCGAAGAAAACCGGGCAGTTGAATCCGTGGGCGGAATAGTCATCGGTCGAATCAATTTGTCAGAGGACACACCGGAGCCGGGGCGAAAGGGAGACCGGATTGTACGTATCGCAGCGGGACTAACGTCAAGCACCGGTTGATTCTGCGGTCTTCGCGGTACGCCACGACGGGAACGACAAATCGGTCCCCATCGATGCATTTCACGGTGAGGGAATTGCCGCACAAAGTCGACCATTCCCTCGGCTTCGTCCGTGTGCGATACTGATGGATTCCTTTTTGGGATTCGTCACTTGGCCACGATCATCGAAGCTTCGTCCCCCGCCGCTCTGGCTCGGGACACGACCCCGCAGAATGTCCATGCATCCTACAACGGCTCGAACGTCGTCTATCGTTTGCTGCGAATGGAGACGTGGGGACCGGCACTGCTGAACCTCGGCGACTACCCATTCCGCTGGCCCTTTGCGTCGCTCAACGTCGCGGTCAACCTGGAATGGGCGCAGCGCCGTCTGGTCATGCGCTCGGCTCGTCTGATGCAGATCCAGCCGCAGCATCAGGTGCTCGATCTTGCCTGCGGGCGGGGCAAGAGTTCCTTCATCCTGCATTGCATGCATCCCGGGGCGACGGTTCTCGGCATGGATCTGCTGCCGGGGAACATCAACGTCGCGGAGACGTTGTTCGATCAGCTGCCCGGACTGTCTTACACTACGGGTGACGTCTGCAACATGCCGTTTCCCGACCAATCGTTCGACCGGATTCTGTGTCTGGAGGCGGCATTCCACTTTCCAGATCGGGCGAAGTTTCTGCGGGAAGCGTTCCGCGTGCTGCGACCGGGTGGTCGTGCCGTGGTGGTGGATTTCGCCTGGAAGACCGACGCGCACCGTCAACATCGGGATGAACCGCGGACGCAACTGGTGCGCGATGTCTGGCAGTGGGAGGACTTCTATTCGATCAGCGATTACCAGCGGGCCGCGACTGACGCGGGGTTCCGCATCGCCGCTCAGCACGACTGGTCGTCCCGCGTGACGCACCCGATTCAAGCCGTGTTTCGCTGCTTGTCAGACCTGGGCAACAACTCCCTGGGGCGTCGGTTCATGGAATGGCGGAACCCGCTGTACCGTTCGATCAGCGACGCCGACTGGAAAGCCCTCGCCGAATCGGTCCGCGGCCATCAGCACGTGCAGAACAACTCGAACTACATGGCGTTCGTGCTCGATAAACCGCTGTAGTCTTGTAGTTCGGTAGGTCAGGCTGTGCCTGACTTCTTTCGTATTCGTTGAGGCTGGAGATAAGTCAGGCACAGCCTGACCTACTGTAGTCCTGTAGGGTCCGCTGTGCGGACCATCGGGAACATTCGCCAGAGTGGTCCGCACAGCGGATCCTACGGATCGCTTACTTCTCCGGCCATTTGGTGACCTGGCCGCTGCGGAGAGCGAGGTTCGCCATGTGGGCGGCAGAGGCGCTGCTGACGCCGGACTCGGCGGGGGAGTTGGGCGTCTTTCTGGAGCGGATGCATTCCAGCCAGTTGGCAAGGTGCAGCGCTTCGCCGTCGGGAACATCCGAGAAATCCGCGCCGCGGTGCAGTGTCCCCATGATGCGTTCCTTCGGCTGCAGCTTCTTGTTGCGAT